>JAKPBN010000324.1 GCA_029778945.1 Spirochaetota bacterium | reverse complement strand
AGGGCCAATCGAAGGTATCCACCACGTTGTTCATGAGGTTGTTGATCCGGGGATACTGGTTTTCCGTGACCTTGACACAGGAGGCCAGGACCATGAGCCTCAGGGACCGCTCGGTCGTTACGGACACGAGCAGCTTTACCAGCTCGTCGAGGCCCTTTAGCTGCTTGACCGCGCTCAAGGCGGCCCGGTCTGCGGGATGCTCCCAGGACTTTGGATCGATGTCGTGCAGCTTCCTGATTCTCTTGACGAGCATGATGCCTCCCCTGTCGGTCTATTGTCGTATGCCTTCCAGTATCGTTCTCCGGTCCTTTTCCGTGCAGTAGCGCTCAACGAGGGCTATGGACTCGGCCCGCCTTACCCCTCCGATGTAGTTGAAGATCCTTTCCCCGATCCAGGAGATGCCTCCCATCTCCTCCCGGCTCCGCATATAGATGTCCTCGAGGCCAAAGACGATGTTCCGGATATTGGCCATGACAATGGTGGGAAGGCACATCAGGCAGGGCTCCAGGGTCGTGTAGATGACGCACTCGGGCCCATGGTCCTTTAGATAGCGGCTACAGCCCATGATGGCGGTGTTCTCCGCATGGTGGACGGAGGATTTGTTCGTGTAGTAGGTGCTCGAGGAGCGGGCTATGACCTTGCTCCCGTGGATGATGACGGCGCCTATCGGGCGGTCCCCCCGTTCACCCGCATGTCGGGCCTCTTCCAGGGCATAGTCCATAAAGCTACCGTGGTCGATGCCAGCCAGATCCCGCAGGCCCTCTATCACCGGAACCCCCGCCAATCCCGTTTTGCGATTTTTGGATTATAGGATCTGCGGAGCCCGGGCGCAACGGCGATCCCGGGGGCTCCCGGCGGGCCTCGCCCTAGGCGTAGTTGGTCTCGACCAGGGGCCTGATGACAAGCTCGTCCGGCGCGAGGGAGGGGTCGAGAAGAATAAGGGAGAGAATGGCCTCGGCGGCCACCTCGGGCCGCAGGTACTCGGGCCTTGCCTGGGCCCTGAAGGGGGTATCGATGCCACCGGGATAGACGGCGGAAACCCGTATGCCCGCCTTGCGGGCTTCCTTGCGATAGACCCCCACAAGGCCCTCGAAGGCAGTCTTGGAGGCCGTATAGGCCCCCAGGCCCTCGTTGGAAAAGCGGCAGACCGTGGAGAGGATGTTGACCACGAGGCCCCCACCCCGGCTAGCCATGGGAGGATGGCAGGCCTGGATAAAGGCCAGGGGGGAGAGGCAGTTGAGGGCCATCATGGCCTCCAGGTCACCCACGGTGAGGCCGGCGACGGGGCCCCGGGCGGTGTTGGCCCCGGCGCAATTGACCAGGACATCGATGCGCCCGAGGGCGGCAAGGGTCCTCTCCACAAAGGCGCCCACCTGGCTGGCCTCGGTGGCGTCAAAGGCCTCGGCATAGACCTTGCCGGGAATGGCCATGGCATCGAGCTCCCGAAGCAAGGCATCGAGCTTGTCCCTGGAGCGGCCGCAGAGGGCCAGGTTCGCTCCGGCCCGGCCGGCGGCCTCGGCCAGGGCCTTGCCCAGGCCCGAAGTGGCTCCGGTGATCAGGATCACAAGGTCCGAGGGCTTGCGGTTTGGCATCAATCCTCCACGAGGGCTCCGTCATCGTCTGCGGCCAGGGCAAGGCAGGTCCAGGGACCGTTCTCCTGGGCCGCGGCCACGGCCTCGAGGCTGGCCCGCAGGCTTCCCGAA
>JAKPBN010000320.1 GCA_029778945.1 Spirochaetota bacterium | reverse complement strand
ACCGTGGAGGCCCAGGACGGCCTCGAGGCCCTGACGACCGCCGCAGGCCTCTCCGGCCTGGACCTGATCATCACGGACGTAAACATGCCCAACCTGGACGGGATAGGCTTTATCCGCAAGGTCAGGGAGCTTCCGGCCTACAAGTTCACTCCCATCCTCGTGCTCACCACCGAGTCCCAGGGATCCAAGATGAACGAGGGCAAGGAGGCCGGGGCCACTGGCTGGATCGTCAAGCCCTTCAACGCGGACAAGCTCCTGGGTATAGTCCGCAAAGTGGCAGAGTAAGGCAAGGAGGCCCCCTTGAAAGGGATTGGCTCAGGCAGGTTCCTCTCCTTCGAGATAGACGGCAACCAATATGCCATAGAGGTCGAGCGCGTCGAGGTTGTCCTCGAGACCGTGCCGATCACCCGGGTGCCCAAGGCTCCCTCCCACCTCAAGGGGGTGATCAACTACCGGGGGGCCGTAGTCCCCGTCGCCGACCTCCGGGACCGCTTCCGGGGAGACCTGGAGGCCGCCACCCAAGGCAATGCGGGCTCCCAGGAAGTGCAGGCGCACCCCGGCGAGGCGGCCTCATCCATCATCGTCCTCCAGATCCGCTACGCCGGGGACGAGATTGTGATGGGCATCCTGGCGGACGCCGTGCGGGAGGTTGTGGACATCGATCCCGGCCATATCGAGAAGGCCCCCGGCCTTGGTGGAAGGGGGGGCTCGGGCCTGATCGCCGGCATAGGCGAGAAGGACGGCCACTTCGTGGTTATCCTCGATATCGACGCCGCTTTTGATGACCAGCTTCTCCAGGGCATCGAGGCCCGGGTGGAGCAGCGGCGGCAGGTGGAGGAGGCCTTGTGAGCGGAAGGGGCATCCTCATTGTAGAGGACGAGAACATTGTCGCCCTCGACATGAAGATGCGCCTCGAGTCCCTCGGCTACGAGGTCCTGGGTGTCGTGGACACCGGCGAGGCGGCCCTGGGCTTTATCGCCCGGGCCAAGCCCGACCTCGTGCTTATGGACATCAAGCTCAAGGGTGGCTCGGACGGGATCGAGACCGCCCGGCAGGCCCGGGAGAAGGTCGAGGTCCCGATCATCTTTGTCACGGCCTTCACGGATGAGGGCACCCTGGAGAGGGCCAAGCTTGCCAGCCCCTATGGCTATATAGTAAAGCCCTTTCATGAGCGGGAGCTCAGGATTGCCATCGAGCTGGCCCTGTACAAATTCCAGTATGAGCTATCCATCCGTCGCTCCAAGGACCTCGCCGAGGAGGCCAACCGGGCCAAGGGCGAATTCCTCGCCAACGTGAGCCATGAGCTCAAGACCCCCCTCAACTCGGTCATTGGCTTTACCGAGCTTTCCCTCGACCTTTCCGTCGATGGGGAGCAGAGAGAATACCTGTCCTCGGTCCTGCGCTCGGCCCGCTCCCTCGTCACCCTGATAGACTCCATCCTGGACTTTGCCCGCCTCGAGAACGGCAGGCTTTCCCCTGTCCAGTCCTCCTTTTCCCTGGATGAGCTTTTGGGAGAGTGTGTGGAATTCCTGGCCGTGGGCGCCACCTCGAGAAACCTGGATGTCTTTTATCGGCGGGACCGGAGGCTGCCAGAGTACCTCCTGTGCGACCGGAGCCGGATCCGCCAGATCCTTATGAACCTCGTCGACAATGCGGTCAAATTCACCGAGCAGGACTCGGTGCGCCTTGTGGCCGAGCTCGCCAAGCCGGCCGCCCTCCCGGAGGCGCGGGCCGTGAATGGCCGGAGCCACCAGGGCCTTGGCAAGGCCCCGGCCGCCCTCCTCCTCAGGCTTGTCGTGGAGGATACAGGCATGGGGATGGACCCGGAAAAGATACCCAAGGCCTTCGAGCGCTTTACCCAGCTCGATGGCTCGAGGACCCGGCCCGCGGGCGGCACGGGGATTGGCCTATCCATTGTGGCCAAAAGCGTTGACCTCCTCGAGGGCGAGATCCTCGTGGACAGCGCCAAGGGAAGGGGGAGCCGCTTTGAGGTCCTCATCCCCGTCCATGAGGACGAGTCCCGGAGGAGGACCGGCCATCCCGAGCTCCAGGGCCGGCAGTTCCTTCTTGTTGGGTTTGACGAGGAGGCCAGGAAGGACATAGGGGAAACCCTGGCCTGGCTCGGGGCCGAGGCTATCGCCCAGGCAAGCCTGGAGGAGGCGCTTGCGGCCCTTGGGGAAGATAGCCGGGCCAAGAGCCTTGTGATCGCCGAGGAGACCCAGGCCCAGGGGAGGCTGGAGGCCCTGGCCTCCATGGAAGGCCGCCTTATCGTGGCGTGCAAGCCTGGCTTTTCCGGCCGGGCTGAGCTTGCGAGCCTGGGCATCGGCGTCGTACCCTATCCCCTGAGGGCTGGCCCCCTCCTTGCGGCGATAGCATCCCTGTATAGCCCGCAAGGCAAGCCGGCCAAGCTCCCGGCCTCGCCTAGGACTGCGTCCCCGGGCCAGGGCTCCGAGCCTGGGTCAGAGCTGGCAAAATTCCTCCTTGCCCTTGAATCGGGGCTTAGGACCCAGGAAGTCCAGGGTTTGGAGATGAGTTGCAGGGATTTTCGTGATATATTCCGCTCGATGCATCAGGATGCGGGCGAGAGATTGGCCTTTTCTGCCCTTTTATTCGCGAGAAAGGGCGACTGGAACGGCCTCGAGGATGTCCTGAAAAAGGGGCGGCTTCTCGCGGACAAC
Source organism: Spirochaetota bacterium (assembly GCA_029778945.1). Classification (GTDB taxonomy): domain Bacteria; phylum Spirochaetota; class Spirochaetia; order Treponematales; family Rectinemataceae; genus JANYKC01. Next base: position 387 of record JAKPBN010000320.1, on the reverse strand, counting down.
ATGGGCCATGGGCTCGTGGGGGGAGGGAAAGATGCGGTTCCTGGTCGTTGAGGACGATTTTGGCAGTCGACGCATGATGCAGAAACTCCTGGCTCCCTATGGCGACGTCGATGTCGTTGTCGACGGGGAGGAAGCCTATCAGGCCTTCCGCCTGGCCTGGGAGGAGACAAGACCCTACGACCTGGTGTTCATGGATATCATGATGCCCAAGATGGATGGCCATGAGGCAGTCAAGCGCATCCGGGAGCTCGAGGCCGACCTTGGGGTCAAGCCCGCGGACGAAGCCAGGATAATCATGACTTCCGTCCTTGAGGATCCGCGGAATGTCATAGAAGCCTATTACTCCGGGGGGGCGACGAGCTACCTCGTCAAACCTATAGACAGGGA
>JAKPBN010000313.1 GCA_029778945.1 Spirochaetota bacterium | reverse complement strand
GCTTCTTCAAGAAGAAGGTCTGCAAGTTCTGCGCCCAGAAGCTGACCATCAACTATAAGGACGCGGATGTCCTCCGCCGCTTTGTGACGGATCGGGGCAAGATCCTTCCCCGCCGCATCACTGGCTCCTGCGCCAAGCACCAGCGTGAGCTCGCCGTCGCCATCAAGCGCGCCCGGGCCCTCGCCTTCCTCCCCTACGTGGTCAAGTAGGAGCCGGCGGAGCCCCCAATGAGCGAGCGAGAACCCTTCGAGGCGACGAGCAGCCTGGTCCCATCCCTGGTGGCCGGCCTTGTCTCGGGCTTCATGTATGGCACGGCCATCCTGGGCCTTGTCTTCCTCCTTCCCGTCCAGATTACCTATGGGCGGCGGGGCAGGAAGGCGGGACTCTACGCCTGCCTGTTCTCCTTCGCTGTGGGCCTGGCCTTCGAGGTCGGAAAATTCCTCTCCCTCGGCGGGCAGGCTGCCGGAATGGCAGGCCAGGACCTCGTGGCCACCCTGGGCCTTGCGGCAATTCCCCTTGCCTTTCTGCTGGCAGGCCTCGCGATCATGAACGCGCCGTTCTGGTCGGGCAGCTACGCTTGGGCCCGAGGCTACGCAGGAGTCCTGCCGGCCACCCTTGCGGCCATACCCGGCCTGGTCTGGCTCAAGGGCAACACGTCCTTCCTGGACCAGTTTGTGGTCTGGCTCAAGGACTATGCCGATTACCGTATGGCCAGCCTGGCCAAGTCCGATCCCAGCCTCGACCTGGAGCCCCTCAAGGCCCAGCTCGCGTCCATGGATTTTAGGGCCCTGGTGGATTCATCCATCCTCTTCCTCAGCCTCAGCTTCGTGGGATTCCTCCTGCTCTTTATGGCGGGATCCTGGTGGCTCGGCAACAGGTTTTCCGGGGCGGGCAGCCCCGGGAGGATCCAGGCCGGCTATCTCTCCAATTACCGTCTTCCTTACACCCACGTCTGGGCCTTCCTGGGCTCGTGGACGGGGGTCCTCTTGGTGACCATCTCCAAGGTCGGCCTGCCTTGGCAGGCCCTCGCCTGGAACCTGGCCATCGCCTCGAGCCTTGCCTACACACTGCAAGGCCTTGGCATCGTGTCGCACTATGTGCGGCGCGCAAAGATGCCGGGGATGCTCAGGATAAGCCTCGTATTGACCGGTCTGGCGCTGCTCCTAAAGCCGCCATTTGGCACGGCCGTCGTCGCTGTCCTGCCCCTTCTCGGTGTCACGGAAGTGTGGATACCCTACAGAAACCCTAAAGGAGTCGGAGCATGAAAGTCATCCTGAACCAGGACGTTCCGAATCTCGGAGAGCTCGGCGACATCAAAGAAGTCGCTCCGGGCTATGCCCGCAATTTTCTCTTTCCCCGCAGCCTAGCCTTCCTCTTCAATGGCAAGACCAAGGCCCTCTTTGAGAAGCGCAATGCCGAGATTGCCGCCCTCAAGGACGAGAAGCGCAAGGAATCCCTCTCCCTCAAGGAGAAGCTTGAGGCCGAGGAGATTGTCATCTCCGTCCCCGCCGGCCAGAACGGCAAGCTTTATGGCGCCGTCACCAACGCCAGCGTCTACGACGAGCTGCTCAAGAAGGGCTTTGACATCGATCGCAAGAAGATCGAGGTCCCCGGCCGCTCCATCAAGTCCGTGGGCACCTACAAGGTCATCGTCAAGCTCTATGAGAAGGACGAGGCGACCCTCAAGCTCAATGTCCAGGGCCACGCGGTCAAGGCCGAGGAGAGGGGAGAGGATTCTCCCAAGCCCCGCAGGGAGCGCCGCGAGCGCCGCCATGTGGAGGAGGACGATTCCCCCGAGGCCCAGATGAAGAACTTCCTCGCCTCCCAGGGCCTCCAGCCCGACGAGGACGATGATTCCAATTAAGTCCAGGCTGGTGATCGAGCTGGGACGGCCATGATACCGCCGGAACTCAGAGACAAGGTACCGCCCCACAACGCCGAAGCCAAGCAGGCGGTG
>JAKPBN010000305.1 GCA_029778945.1 Spirochaetota bacterium | reverse complement strand
GCCCTGTTGCCCTGCGACGGCTTTTACAACATGGGCCCCGAGGAGGCTTCCCGCTGCGCCGCCGCCATGAGCGCCAAGGCCGTGATCCCCATCCACTCGAGCAAGTCCGAGCTCTATGACCCGAAAAACGCCGGGGCCGTCGTGGGCGAGCGGGTGCTGCTCCTCAGCCCGGGAGAGACCACCAGGCTCTAGGCCCTTGCCCCTGGGGCCAAGCCAGCTAGATCTGTTCGGCGGCCTGGATTGCGGGCTTGGGCCTTAGGGCCGGGATCCTCAACACGAGGAAGGCGGCGATAAGGCAGAGGACGGCGCTCACCTGGAAGGCTAGGGCGTAGTCTCCGAAATGGACCCTCAAGACCCCTGCCCCATAGGCCGCTATCGCCCCGCCTACCTGATGGGCCGCAAAGACCCAGCCATACACCACTGTTCCGCGCTCTGGCCCCAGGACTTCCCTGCAAAGGTGGATTGTCGGGGGTACGGTCGCTACCCAATCGAGGCCGTAGAAGATCACAAAGACCAGGGTCGAGGGATGGACGGTTGAAAAGAGTATGGTGGGCAGGAGGAGGAGGGACAGACCCCGGAGCCCGTAGTAGGCAAAGAGGAGCTTCCGGGAGTCGATGCGGTCCGTGAGCCAGCCCGAGGTCAGGGTGCCTGCCACATCAAAGATCCCTATCAGGGCGAGGAGGCTGGCCGCGACGGGCTCGGACATCCCGTGGTCATGGGCCGCAGGGATAAAGTGGGTGCCCACGAGGCCCGTCGTGGAAAGGCCGCAGACAAAGAAGGAGAGCACCAGGTACCAGAAGCTCGGCATCCTGGCGCCTTCCTTCAGGCTACCCAGGGCTAGCCTGGCCGCGGGTATCTTGCTGGCCGGGGGCGGAGTCCAGGTCTCGGTGGCCCCGTAGGGCCGCAGTCCCCGGTGGGAAGGGGACTCGCCCAGGAAGAGGAAGACCAGGGGCACCGCGGCCAAGGCACAGGCGGCGACAATCAGGGAGACGCTTTTCCAGCCCCAGGACATGGCCGCATGGGCTAGGCCGGGGAGGAACACCAGCTGGCCCGTGGCCGCCGCGGCCGTGAGGATCCCTGTCACGAGGCCTCGGCGGGCCACAAACCAGCGGGAGGCCACGGTGGCCGCAAAGACCAGGGCCATCGAGCCCGTCCCCACCCCGACCACACAGCCCCAGAGGACGACGAGCTGCCAGGGCGCCTTTATGAGGACCGTGGCTCCCGAGCCCAGGGCCACCAGGCTCAGCGCCGCCATCACCACCCGGCGGATCCCAAAGCGCTCCATCAAGGCCGCGGCAAAGGGGGATACAAGGCCGTAGAGGAGGACATTGAGCCCCACGGCAAAGGATATCTGGGCCCGGCTCCACCCAAAGGCCTCCTCAAGGGGGACAATAAGAACCGTAGGCGCGGAGCGGAAGCCTGCGGAGGCCATCAGGGTCAAGAAGGTGACCCCTGCGGCTATCCATGCGGGATGGATCCGGTGGGACCTGGGGATCATGGCTGCTCCTCGTTAGGAACTAGAAAGCCTAGGCGGCGCCGAAGATATGGCTGGAGACCGCTACCCCCAGGAGCCTTCCTGCGTAGTCCTGCCTTCCCGGGTCGGAGCCTCCGGCGCCGGCGGCAACAAAAAGGGGCACGAGATGCTCGCTCCTCGGGTGGCATTCCAGGGCTCCGGGGGCCTTCTTCCAGTCCACGAGGGCCTTGTGCCTGGCCTCGGGGTCGGCCAGGGCCACGGTCTGGGCCAGCCAGGCATCGAAGCCCCTCGAGGTTGCCTCGACCCGGGGATCCCCGGACATAAAGCCCCTCATGTTGTGGTAGCTCATGCCCGAGCAGACGATAAGCACCCCTTCAGAGCGCAGGGGCTCCAGGGTCTGGCCCATCCTGAAATGGGTTTCCGGATCCAGGCCCGAGACCAGGGATAGCTGGGCTACCGGGAGGCGAGCCTCGGGGACGGCTACCATCATGGGCACAAGGGTCCCGTGGTCATAGCCCCGCTTTTCTTCCCGGGCCGTGGCAAACCCGGCCTGGCCCAGGAGCTCGGCCACCCGGACGGCGACTTCCGGCGAGCCCGGGCTGGGCCAGGAGAGGCTATAGGTAAAGTCCGGGAAACCACCGTAGTCATAGAGCATGCCCGGCTTCGCGCCAAAGTGGACCGTGGGCCGCGCCTCCTCCCAGTGGGCGGAGACCACGAGGAGGGCCTTGGCCCTGGTCCTGTAGGCCTTGCCTAGGGCCTCGAGATAGGTCCGCAGGCCCACGTAGCCTGAGTCGGGCCCAAAGTCATCTTCCATGACATTCCAGGGTCCACCGCCATGGGGAATGTAGATGCTAGGGAGCTTGCCAGAGTCGGGCATAGGCCCTCCTTGTATCTTTATATAATAGCGAAGAACTAGCCTGCGGGCTAGCTCGGACGCTTCTCGAGCCCTGGGTTGGGCATTAGGTATATTTAGTACTATTAGCACCGCCTGGTTCGGAGGCATTGGATTTGACTCTCCATAGTCCGCTCCGCGGTGTTTGCCTAAGGCCCCCATGGAGGGGCTTCCAGGGCCGATAGGCAAGGAGTCCTCCATGAGGAAGCACAAAGTTAGGCGATACATACCTGCCCGCCTCCTTGCGGGCGGGGACTATAAAAGCTAGGATAGGCCCTCAGCTGCCCAAACCTCGGCTTCCTCCGGAGATTTCCATGGACTCGCTCCCTTCCACTGCCCCCGCCCAGATCAAGGCCGGGGACCTTTTCCTGGTCTGGGCCAAGATTGGCTGCACCTCCTTTGGGGGCGGGCCGGTGACCCAGTACCAGATCCAGGAAAATTTTATCTACCGGCGCAAATGGCTCAGTCCGGAGGAATACGCCACGATCCTGGGGATGAGCCAGGTGGCGCCAGGGATCAACCTCATCGCCATAGCCATCCTGATAGGCAAGAGGCTGGCCGGGGGTCTGGGCATAGGCCTCTCCCTGGCTGGCCTTATCCTCCCGAGCACCATCATCACCATCGCCATGACGGCGGCCTATGTGGGAGTGGGTAGCCTCCACCGGGTCCAGGCCTCCTTGCGCATGGCCTTTGCGGCGATCCTGGGCATATCCCTGGCCACCAACTGGCGTAATGTCCGGCCGATCTTCCAGGGCCGGAAGAAGCGGGGCCCGGTGGCCCTGGCATCGGCCCTGGCGATTCTCGTGGGCACGGCCCTGGTCTATGCCCTCCTCTCCCCGGCGGTAGCCCTTCTCTATGTCGCGGGGGGACTCCTGGGGGCCCTCTCCAATCGCCTGCCCAGGACAGGGGCTAGCGTGAAGGGAGGAGAAGAATGAACTGGCTCCTCTTTTTCTGGACCGTCCTCAAGGCCGTCCTCTTTTCCACCGGGGGCTATGGGCCCCTGCCGAGCCTCCACGAGGACTTCCTGGCCCTGGGTTGGGCCACGGAGCGGCAATTCACCGAGGCCCTGGCCCTGGGCCAGATAACCCCGGGCCCGAGCGGCCTATGGGTGGCGAGCTTTTGCTACCTCGTGGCAGGCCTCCCGGGGGCCCTCCTTTCCTGCCTGGCCCTCCTCCTGCCGCCCTTCCTGATCCTCGGGGTCCAGCTGGTCTACCTGCGCATCGCCGCACGGCCCGAGACCCAGGGGGCCCTCGACGGGGTAGTCCTCGTGATCGTGGGCTTCAACGTCCTCGTCCTGGGCCGGATGTTCCTGGCAAGCGGGCCTGATGTCCTCCTGGTGGCCGTTTTTGTCCTGAGCACGGTGCTGGCTATCTCGAGAAAGGTCCCTTCGGTGGTGATCCTGGGCGCTGCGGCGGCTCTGGGGTTTGTTCTGGGTTGAGGCGAGGGCGCAAGAAGATCAGGGCTTGCGCCCGTGTAAGCTAGCTGTATAATGTTGGCAGGAAATATAAAAAAATGAGGCCTGCCGTGAAGCTCTCCCGCAACAGCCCTTACATGTCCCGGACACGATGAATGGGCAACCTTGAGCGCATCGCCTTTATTGACCGGCGCATCCGCGATGCCGGCCATGTAAAGGTGGCAGAGGTCGTATCACGCTTTGAGGTATCCGAGCGCCAAGTCAAGCGTGACATTGAGTTCCTGCGCAACCGCCTGGACGCGCCGATACTCTGGGACAGGAAGGCCAGGTACTACCACTACTCCCGGCCGTGGAAGAACCTCGCCTTCGCCGACGAGAAGGCCCTGCTCTTTTTCGTCTTTGCCCGATCCGCCGCCAGGACCCTCGCCTATGTGCCCCTTGTGGAGCCTGGCCCCCTCGATAGACTACGAGAGCTGATCCCCCCGGCCCTCCAGGGCCTTGAGGCGGCGGTCCGCTATGAGCTGCCGGGCTTCGAGCCGGTTGATGACGAGGTCCTGGCCCTCCTCCTGGCCTCGATCCGGGATGGGCACGGGGTCGAGGCCGCCTATCGCGATCTCGAGGGCCGGGAGTCCCGGCGCCTGCTCTTTCCCCTGCGCATAGTCAACTACGCCGGGACCTGGTATTGCGTGGCCTTCGATCCGGCGATCAGGGAGCTGAGGACCTTTCGCCTGGCGAGGTTTATCAAGGTCGCGCCTTCCCCCGAAAGACCCGGCAAGCTGCCGACGGAAAGCGCGGTGGAGGACTTCCTAGGCGCTTCCTACGGCATGTTCAAGGGCCGGGGGGACAAGCGGGCCTGCCTGCGCTTCCGGGGGCGGGCCAGGGAGATGGTTCGCAAGGAACTCTGGCACACCGACCAGGTGGTCTCGGAAGGCCAAGATCCCCTTGGTCGACCTTGGCTGGACCTGGAGCTCCCCGTGTCCTCCTGGGACGAGGTCCTGGGCCGACTCCTGCGCTATGGCGCCGAGGGCGAGGCGGTGGCTCCCCCGGAATTCCGGGAGCGCTGGCTAGCCGCGATCGACGCCCTTGGCGAGGCCGCCAGAATGGCCAGGTCAGCTCCATAGCCCGGGCAGACTACTCCACAAATGAAGGGGACCTTTGGTGTCCCTGGGGATGGGAGATACTGGGCGCAGCCCAGAATAATGTAAAAAAGCGAGTGAAGGAACGGAAGCCGTAAGGGGGGAAGCGGACCGGGCGGGAAGACAAGCTTCAAGAAGGTTTTCTTCCCGCGCCCAGCTTTCCAAGGGGGAGGGGATGGCGGCAACTGGCGGTGTAGGCAAGCCCATTGCTCATGTCCGGAGAGACGCCGAGGGAAACTGGGCTGAGCCCCAGGGGCTCGAAGAGCATATCAAAGGCGTTGCTACATGTGCGGAGCATTTTTCATTGACCTTCGGCAATGGCGATTGGGGAAGAGTCGCGGGGCTTTGGCATGATTTGGGGAAATATCAACCAGCTTTTCAAGAATACATTCGCAAGTCATCCGGCTATGAGAATGATGCGGCTGACGAAGGCGGCCCCGGCAGGGTTGATCATTCCGTAGTCGGCGCACTTTGGGCCGCAGAACGCTTTGCTGATTATTCCCCCGAAATCGGGCGAGCACTCGGCTATCTGATAGCTGGCCATCATGCGGGCTTGCCTGACTGGTCGCATGAAATAGGCATCGGAGGCGCCCTCGGCGACAGGCTGAAGGACAGGAGCAACTTGGTGGATGCCCTGAGTGCCACTCCCCCGGATGCCCTACTCAAGATTGATTCACCTATCACGTCTCCCTGCGGTAGGGCTCCAAGCCTGGAGAATGATGACATCATGCGAGAAAGTATGCATCTCTGGATACGGATGCTGTTCTCCTGCCTCGTCGATGCGGATTTCCTCGATACCGAGGGCTATATGGATCCTCGTCGCACCTTGACTCGAGGGGCCGAAATGAAGGGGCTCTTGGAGCATAAACGGCAGTTCGACGATTACATGGCCAAAAAAACCGCAAAGGCTCAGCAAACGCCGGTAAATATCGTGCGTGCGAAGATACTCGCCGAGTGCCGCTCTCACGCCGAATGGGAGCCGGGAATGTTTTCCCTCACTGTACCGACAGGCGGAGGGAAGACGCTTTCCAGCATGGCTTTTGCGCTCGAGCACGCCATCAAGAAAGGAAAGCGGCGAATTATCGTCGCCATCCCGTATACGAGCATCATCGAACAAACTGCCAAACAGTATCGGGACATTTTCGGTGACGACGCGGTGCTTGAACATCATAGCAATTTCGATCCCGACAAAGAGACGGAGCATTCGAGACTGGCTTCAGAAAACTGGGACGTGCCCATCATTGTGACGACGAATGTGCAGCTCTTCGAGTCACTTTTCGCCTCAAGGACTTCGGCGTGCAGGAAGCTCCATAGTCTTGTAAACTCCGTCATCATTCTCGATGAGGCCCAGATGCTTCCACCGGGATACTTGCAGCCCATAGTATCGGTGCTCAAGGGCCTGACGGAGATGTTCGGGGCTTCTGTCGTTCTTTGCACGGCAACGCAGCCAGTCCTCTCCGGGAAAATAGAGTCTGGAAAGGCTCTATTAAAGGGCTTTGCGCCTGGATCGGTCCGCGAACTCATGACAGATCCGTCGGGACTTGCGAAAACGCTCAAGCGTGTCGAATTGAGGCGTCATCCCAAGGGCGATGAGGCCGTTTCGTGGGAAGAGATCGCGGGGGAGTTGGCCACACTGCACCAAGTCATCTGCATAGTGAACACCCGCAAGGATTGCCGAACTCTCTATGATCTCTTGCCAGAGGGTGCGATCCACTTGTCAGCTCTCATGTGTCCCGAGCATCGCAGCGAGGTGATTAGCGGAGGCAAGGGCATAAAGGCAAGGCTCGCGCGGAACGGGCCCCTTCGCGTGGTGAGCACGCAACTCGTCGAAGCCGGCGTCGACATCGATTTCCCCGTCGTCTATCGGGCATTGGCTGGGCTCGACTCCATGGCCCAGGCGGCGGGACGCTGCAATCGAGAAGGAAAACTCAACAATTTAGGGAAACTGGGACAGACGATCATATTCCGGCCACCCAAGGAAGCTCCCTCCGGGCTCCTGAGGAAAGGACAGGACGCGGGGAGCGAGATACTGCGCTGTTTTCCGAAAGATGTAGCGGAGCTCAATCCTGAGGTATTCAAGCGCTATTTCGAACTCTTTTTCCGAAAGGTCAACAGCTTCGATGCCAAAGGTATTATGAGGCTTCTTTCCGGTCCTGATATCGATGAGCTGAAGATTCAATTCAGGACTGCGGCTTCCCGGTTTTCCCTCATCGAGAACGCCGGGCAGAAGGCGGTTATCGTATGGTACGAGCGGGCGGCATCGGAGCAACACCGTGCGCTTTCGAGCGCTGATCTGATAGCGCAGCTGGAGAAAGAGGGCCCCGATCGAGGCCTAGTGCGGGCTTTGCAGCGTTTTGCCGTCAATGTTCCGGTTCACGCCATCGATACGCTGAAAAGCGATGGCAGCATCAGGGAGTTGCGCGGCATGGACGGTCTCTACGCTCAAAACGTCGCCAAGCTTTACGATCCAGTCTTCGGTCTCAGGCTCGAAGGGCCAAATTTGAGCGCGTTGGACTTTATCGCATAACGAGGAGGAGCCGGGTGGAGTATTTCAATAAGACCTTTTGCCTCGAAGTGGCGGGCAACTATGCCTGCTTTACCCGTCCTGAAATGAAGGTGGAACGCGTGAGCTATGACGTGATAACGCCGTCAGCTACGCGCGCTATTTTCGAAGCCGTTTTCTGGAAGCCTGCGGTCAAGTGGAAGCCGACGAGGATCGATGTGTTGAACCCGATACATTGGACCTCGGTCAGGCGGAACGAGGTGGGAGCTGTCATAAGCGATCGCTCGGACGGCCTTTTCATCGAAGAGAATCGACAACAGCGTGCGGGACTTTTCCTTCGCGATGTCGCCTATCGCCTTTATGCCGAGATGGAGTTTATATCGCCGGCTCGACGCACGAAACCCAAGAATCCCGTTCCTGAGTACCTTCTTGTCGATGACGAGGAGCGCAGTTTTTCGGCCGAGTGCGCAGAGACTGAAAGGAGCGGTAAGGATGAAAATCCCGGTAAGTATTACGCGATGTTCGAACGCCGAGCGCGCAAAGGACAGTGCTTCAACCAGCCCTATCTCGGTTGTCGAGAGTTTTCCTGTTCCTTTCGCCTCGTCGAAGATCCTTCCAAGGAGAGAGCCGCGATAGCCGTAACGCAGGAATTCGGGTTCATGCTCTACGATCTTGACTTTTCGGATCCCGAGGATATCAAGCCCGCTTTTTTCAAGGCACGAATCGAGAATGGCTCTATCGCAATTCCATCATGGGAGAGCGAGGAGGTCAGACGATGATACTTCAAGCACTGTACGAGTATTACCAGCGGAAAGCCGCAGATCCCGAGAGCTGTATCGCCCCCGAAGGTTTCGAGTGGAAGGGAATACCATTCATCATCGTAATCGATAAGGACGGTAACTTCGTTAGGCTTGAGGATACAAGGGAGGGCGACGGGAGAGCGAGATCACCTCAGGAATTCCTTGTGCCGCGGGGGACAAATCGGGCCGGCCCAGGGGCATGGAAGAATGCCTTTCTTCTCTGGGATCACTTTGGCTATGTCTTGGGCTATTCGCGTACTGACGATCAAAAGGACATCGATCTTGCACAAAGGCAGCATGGGGCGTTTATCAAAAGACTGCAAGATTTGCCGAAAGACTTGAAAAAATCGGCTGCGATTGCGCCAATATTGACCTTTTACGAGAAAAATCAAGAGGAACGGGTCTTGCTTGAGGAGCAATTTGACGAGTGCAAGAAAATATCAGGGTGCAACTTCCTGTTCCGGATCGAGGGTCAGCCCGGCGTCATAACCGATGATACAGAGGTGAAGCGCTATAGTGCCTCATTAGCCGTAGCTTCTCCGAACACAGAAAGAGAAGAAGAGGCTGAGAGCGGTGAAATTTCTGGCGTATGCCTAGTTACTGGTTCTTATGGTCCAATAGCGCGAACACATGCCCGCACGCCGATCAATAAGGATACGAAGTCGCTTGTGGCGGTTCAACGAAGCTCGGGGTACGATTCATTTGGAAAGCAACAAGCATATAACTGTCCTGTCGGGAAAGCTGCCGAATTCGCATATACGACCGCGCTCAACGTCCTTCTTGGAAGCGATCATAACCAACTACGTGTTGGCGATTCAACCTTCATATATTGGGCGCAAAAAAAAGACTCTGTATTCGAAAAGAATTTCAAGCCTTTCTTTTTTGCGTCTTCTCGATCCAAGGATGATCCGGACAAAGGCGCAGCGGACGCAAAGTCCGCACTGCTGTCTGTTCTTAGCGGAATTCCTCCAGAAGAGGCCGGAGCCCGGTTCTGTATTCTTGGACTAGCGCCTAATTCTGCACGTATTTCGGTGCGTGTTTGGCATGAAGGACCTATAAAGGATTTCTGCGCGAACATGCGCCAGCACTTCGATGACCTGGACATCCTAGCGCCATCCTTCGACGAATGCCGCATGAGCCTGCAGTATCTACTCGGCTCCACTGTCCTCGATTGGAAATCAGAGAACATCCCGCCGAATCTAGCCGGAAACGTCATGCGTTCAGTGCTTGAGAACATTCCCTACCCGGCGACTTTTGCTAACCAATGCCTTGGGCGAGTGAGAGCCGAACGGAATGTTACGCGGGTCCATGCATCGATTCTCAAAGCCTGCCTCAATAGAAGGCTACGCATATCGAATCCTGATGACGAAAAGGAGATGACCGTGGCACTCGATCAAAGCAACATGAACGTGGGCTATAGGCTTGGACGGCTTTTCGCCGTTCTTGAGAAAATCCAGGAAGATGCGAATCCGGGGATCAATGCCACAATCCGCGATCGATTCTATGGCGCGGCATCCTCGAACCCTGTCGCCGTATTCCCTCAGCTAATGAAGCTCAAGAATCACCATCTGTCAAAGATGGAAAACCAGGGATTCAAGGTAGCGCACGAGAAACGGCTGGCTGAAATATTCGATGGCTTCGGGAACGATATGCCGGCACACCTTGATATGGATGATCAGTCCCGTTTCGCGATCGGTTACTACCATCAGCGCCAGGCGCTATTCATGTCGAACAGAGAAACCAAATAAGGAGAACGAACATGAGCACTCCCATCGCCAAGCGTTACGACTTTGCGTATTACTTCGATGTCCAGGACGGAAACCCCAACGGCGATCCCGATGCCGGCAATCTGCCGCGCATCGACGCCGAGACGGGCATGGGCCTCGT
>JAKPBN010000296.1 GCA_029778945.1 Spirochaetota bacterium | reverse complement strand
ATGGGCCCGACCTCCTGGGAGATCTTCTGCTGGAAGTAGATGGGATAGACGAGGGAGAGGCTGGCGAGCTCCTCGTCGGCCGTGGCGCTGGCCTCCGTCACCTTGAAGACAATCACCGAGGCCCCCAGGACGAGGGGCTGGCTGACCGTGCCCGGGGCCTGGCTAAAGGCCGCCGTGAGGAAAGCCTCGTTGCCCGAGGCGGAGGCGAGCTCCGGAGCCGCCTTGCTGTCTATGGACCTAAAGAGCGGGATGGTCTGGCCATAGGCCGAGAACTGGAGGTCGCCGTAATTGATGGGGAAGGGCCCCGTGGTCTTTACCGCCAGGCCCAGCTTTCTGGCGCTGGCCTCAAACTGGGCACTCGGGACCTCCGAGAGCTTCTTGGCCTCGGCGATAGACCAGTCCTCGATCTTGCCCTTCTCGAAGCGCTCGATATAGGCCCTCGCGTCCTTGAGGACGACGGGGTCGGCCAGGGGGGCCTCGCTGATCGCCTCTTCGGCCTTGTAGAAGGCCCAGGAGCCGGTGACGGTCTTGAGCACGGCCGAATACTCCCCGGCCTTGAGACTGGCGAGCTTTTCGGCGTCCTCTTTGTTCTCCAGGTCGCCCTGGATCTCATAGAAGTACTTGATGCCCATGGACCCGCCCTTGTCGGCGTAGCTGTCCGTGGAGTGGGCCTTGGCGGCGTCCGCGAAGGCCAAGGTGCCGGCGACCACCTGCTTGAGGAGCTTCTTGGCGTCCGCCTCGCTCGTGGAGTCGGAGATCCGGGATAGCTTGAGCCGGCGGAGAAGCTTGGGGTTCGCGGCCGCCCAGGCGGACACCTCGGAGTCAGGATAGGCGCTCAGGGGGTAGGCGACATAGTCGAGGTTGCGGGTCTGCTTGCCCATGGCCTTGACGAAGTCCAGCTCCTTGGAGGAGGGGGAGATGCTCATCACGTCGGTGGAGTATTCGGAGAGGAGGCTCTCCTCGCGGATCTCTGCCCGGAGGGTAAGCTTCTCCGTCTCGGGCATCTGGCGCAGGCGGGACAGGGAGACCTTGCCATTCTCCTGCAGGGCCGGATTCTCGAGGAGGCGGTTGTTCACGAAGTCATCGCTCACGACGGCCCCGGCCTTCTTGATCTCGTCGAGGAAGCCCATGTGGACGACGGTCCTCTCAAAGGCCTGGCGATAGACCTGGTAGCGGAAGAGCTGGAAGTTCTGTTCCGAGTAGCCCTGCTGCTTGAGGTTGTCATAGACCAGGCTCACCTGCTTGGTGAAGTAGTTGCCCGGGGCATTGGTGATGGCCTTCCCATTGTAGGAACCGAACTCAAGGAGGGTGCCTGTGGATCCACCTCCGCCGCCGTTGCTCCCCCAGAAGATGAAGGCGACAATGCTGAAGGCGAGGAGGACGATGGTGCCGGCGTAGAGGAATTTATTCTTCTGTATCGCAGTCTTGCCGCTGTCCTTCTTGGGTGTACCCGAGGAGGGGCTGTTCGTTGTCTGGGATGCCATGTCTACCTTCCGTTACAAGCTGGCTCTGCCGTGCCTTGGAGGAGGGGGTGGACCGGAGGAGCCGCTTCGCTAGCTGTCCAGCTCGGCGCCAACCCTCAGGCTACGGCATCGCGGAAAGATAGCACGGGCCTGGAAAGCCTGTCAACGTCGCCTAGGCCGGAGCCTCGGCGCGGCTAGGCCGGGCCTCGGCACGGCTAGGCCGGGCCGGCCTCCCGGGCGTCTCCATCCTCGGCGGAATAGAAGGCGTAGCCATTCTTGTCCAGGTGCTTGACCCGATACATGGCCGAGTCCGCCCGGTTGACCAGCTCGTCGATGACCTCGCCGTCGTCGGGATAGACCGCGATGCCCATCGACAGCCCGAGGACGCAATCCTCTCCCTCGAGGACGATCGGCCTCGAGCATTCCTCGATGATCTTGCGGGCCGCCTGGTCGATGGCTTCCCGGTCGTGGATATTGGTCAGGACGGCGATAAACTCATCCCCGCCGACCCGGGCCACCGTGTCCGAGGCCCGCAATATGGCCCTGAGCCTCTCGGATACCGTGACGAGGGCGCAGTCCCCGGCGAAGTGGCCGTATTTGTCGTTGATGGGCTTGAAGTTGTCCAGGTCCACATAGATGACCCCGACCTTGGAGGCCGACCGGGAGGCGATGTCAAAGGACTTCTGGAGGAGCTCGAAGAGCAGGCGGCGGTTGGGCAGGCCCGTGAGGCTGTCGTGGTTGGCCAGGTGGCTGATCCTAAGGGCGGCCTGCTCGAGCTCGGCCTTCTCTCCGAGGATCACCCGGTTGAGCTCCTCGACCCTGTCGTGGATGAGGCTGTTCTCGATGGCGATCGCGATATAGGGAGCCAGGGCCTCGAGGAGGACCCGGTGGCCCTCGGTATAGATGGCCTTCTCGTAGCTCTGGAGGGTGAGGACCCCTATGACCCTGTCCTCGATCGTGAGGGGCAGGAAGACCAGGGAGGCGGCGGGCTTGCCATGGGATATCCGGCCCCCGGAGAGATAGTCCTTGGCCTCGATCTCCGCGTCGGAGATGAAGATGGACTTGCGGTTGCGCACGCACCAGGCCGCATAGCTGCGCCGGTGGTCGAGCTTCTGCATCGGCCTGTGCAGGCGCTTGCCGTGCTCAAAGAAGACCCGCCACTCGAGGATCGCGTCCTCCTCGTCGTGGACGGCTATGCCAAAGACCGTGACGTCCATGTGGCGCTCGAGGCTCTCGTAGAGGGTCGACACCACGGTGTCGAAGTCCAGGCTGGAGGTTATGCGGCGCCCTAGCTGGGAAATGGAGAGGATCTGGCGGTTCGCCTCCTCGAGCTCGGCGGTCTTGTTCTTGAGCTCGATGTTGCGGAGGCGGTAGATCTCGGCCTCCTGATGGCTCTTCTCGACCTCGTACTGGACCGTGATGTTCTTGATCTTGCGGCTCGTGTCCTCCGAGAGGACTTCCCTCTCGTAGCGGGCAAAGCGGCGGTAGTAGTCGAGGGCGGTCTTGTAGTCCCCGATGAGCTCATGGGCCTTGGACAGCTTTTCGTAGGCCTGGTGGATCAGGGCCTTGGCGCCCAGGCGATCTGCCACCTGGAGGGCCTCATTGTAGCGGGCCAGGGCCTTTTCCGGGCTGCCGGAGTCCGCATGGAGGCCACCGAGCTCGAGGAGGGCCTCGACCCGGGTCTTCTCGTA
>JAKPBN010000289.1 GCA_029778945.1 Spirochaetota bacterium | reverse complement strand
CTCAAGAAGGCCCTGCCCTTCCTCTTTTCCACGGGCCTTCCCGAGGGCAACTCAAGCTCCCTCGACCGCAGCCTGGCCTCAGCCCTCGAGATCTTCGAGCGCCTCGTCTCGGAGTAGGCCGTGGACCTGGTCTTCGAGACCTCGAGGACGGGCGACCCAAGCTGTAGGGCAGGCAGGATCCGTCTCCACTCGGCCTATGATCCCCGCAAGGAAGCCCTGCGCTTCCTAGAGGCCAGCCTCCCCCCAGGCCCTGTCAACACCGCGATCCTCCTAGGTCCGGGCCTGGACTACCTATCAGAAGCCCTATCCCAGGCCCACCCGGGCTGCAGGGTCCTGCGGCTCCAGTACGCCTCCGGCCTTGCGGGACACGAGACAGTGCAGGGCCCCCCAACCTGGTATCCTGGACAGGCCGAGCCTCTTGGGGCCTTTCTCTCCCGCAATCTCGATGAGGATGGCCTAGGCGGCATCAGGATCCTGGAATGGGAGGCCTCGGCCACGGCCTGGCCCGAGGAAGCTGCCCGAGTCAGGACCGAGCTCAAGTCGGCCCTCGATATCCTGGCCTCCTCCGCGGCAACCCTAAAAACCTATGGCCCTGCCTGGATAAGCAATACCTGCAGAAATTTCCTCCTCCTGGAAAGGGTCCTCCAGCCCAGGCCCGAGCCCTCCCCGATCGTCGTAGCCGCCGCGGGACCCAGCCTTGAGTCGGCCCTGGACTTCCTCAAGGCCCGCAGGAAGGGTTTTCGCCTCCTTGCGGTATCCTCTAGCCTGGCAGCCCTGGAGGCGGCGGGTATCGAGCCCGACCTGGTTGTCGCCAGCGACGGGGGCTTCTGGAGCCGCTACCATCTTTACCCCCTGGCCGCGCGAACAGCCTGCCTGGCCTCCCCTCTCTCCAGTCTGCCCTCGGCCTGCCTGGCTTCCTCCCTCCAGGTCCTGCCCCTTGTCCAGGAGGGCTTTCCGGAACTCGAGCTGGCCGCCCTCCTCGGGTCCGGATTGGCCCTGCCCTCCCACGGCACGGTCTCCGGGACGGCGATCCACCTTGCGGCCGCCCTTGGCACGGGCCCTATCATTATGGTGGGCCTAGACCTGGCGGTTCTGGATTGCAGAGCCCATGTCCGGCCCCATGGTTTTGATGCCCTTCTGGGCGGCTCCGAGGGCAGGCTTAGGCCGATGGAGGGGATTCTTCTCGGCCGGGAGAGGCCCTCGGCCCCGGAGCGCCTGGGCGAGGGACCCTGGAGGACTTCGAGAAGCCTTGCCCTCTATGCCCGGGCCCTTTCTGCGGAGGCCCAGCGCCCTCCCCTGGCCGGGAGGCTCTGGCGCCTAAATCCCTCTCCCCTGGCCCTCGAGGGCTTTCGGGACTTGGACCTGGCCGGCCTGGACGCCCTGATCGGGTCCTGCAGCACGCCCGGGCCCTTCCTGACAGCCCTGAGCCTCCCAGCTAGGCCTGTGCGGGAAGAGCTCCTCAGAGACTGCCTTGAATCCTGGAAGGCCAGGGCCGCTGCCGCCGCAGGAGAACTAGTCCAGGGGAAAAAGCCCGACAGCCCCCGAGACAAGGAAATGCTCAAGGCTATCGACCTGCCCGACTGGGCCGCCGCGTGCAGGGCCCTGGACGTGGGGCGGGACGCCTCGGAGAGCGCCCGGGCCCTCGGACTCGCCTGCGAAAAGTTCCTGAACAATCTTGGGAGGAGGCTCCTTTCGTGGACGACCTGATCTTTAGGCGCAACCTCCTGGCCCTCTCGCGCCGTAACACCGACGCCGGGGATAGTCTCGTCCAGGCCCGAATCGACGAGAGGCTGAGGATCGAGACGTCCAAGTCCGGCAAGAGCGTGCCCTGCCTCGACCTGGGCACAAGGACGATAGCCCTCAACTCCCTCATCGATCCCCAGAGGGAAGCCGAGCGCCTCGTCCAGGCCCAGGCGGGGGGGGGCTATATCATTGTCCTTGGCCTGGGGGGAGGCTACGGGCTAAGGGCCCTCCTCGCGTCCCCAGCCACGAGCGGCGTCCTCGTCATCGAGTATGACGCCTCCCTCCTCAGGTCCATCCTGGAGACGATGGATCTCTCCGAGCTTTTCCTGGACACCCGGGTGAGCCTCCTCCTCGACCCCGACGGACCGCGGCTGGAAAAGGCGATCCTGGACAACTATGTGCCGCCCATCTCGGGGGATATCCGGACCCTCCCCCTTCGCTCCCGGACAGACCTGGAGCCCGAGCCCTTCGCAGAGGCTGCGATGACGATCCGGGCCGTGATAGACCGGATCTCCGATGACTATTCGGTCCAGGCCTTCTTTGGAAAGCTTTGGTTCCGCAACGCCGTGAGAAACCTCCTGGCCTCGGAGCACACCAATCCCCCCCTGGCCCCGGTCCGAAAGGCCATAGTGACCGCGGCCGGCCCCTCCCTGGAGGACGGCCTGGAGGAGGTCATAAAGGGCCAGAGGGAAGGGGCCTTCCTGATCGCCACAGACACAAGCCTGCCGGCCCTCCTGGGCTGGAACCTGCGGCCCGACGCGGTCATCTCCATCGATTGCCAGGCGATCAGCTATTATCACTTCCTCAAGGGCCTGCCCCCGGGCATACCCCTTGTCCTCGATCTTGCCTCCCCCAACCGCCTGGCCCGGCTGAGTGATTCCTTGCGCTTTTTCTCCTCCGGCCATCCCTTCTGCGCCTACGTCTCGTCCAACTACCGGCCCTTCCCGGCCCTGGACACCTCCGGGGGCAATGTCACCCACGCCGCCCTCTCCCTCGCCGAGGCCTTAGGCGCCCAGTCCTGCCTCCTTGTGGGGGCCGACTTCTCCTATCCCGAAGGCAAGAGCTACGCCCGGGGTACCTATATCTATGACTACTTCGACGAGCTCTCGAGTCGCCTCGCCCCCTCGGAATCCCTCTTTGCGGGCTTTGTCCGGAGAAACGCGTCCATCGTGCGGGAGCTGGGGGTCCTGGAGGATGGCAGGGAGTATTTCCGCTATGTGACCAAGCCCCTCATGGCCTACAAGGAGCACCTCGAGCGCCTCATCGAGGCTTCGCCCATGGAGATCCGTCCCTTCCGGGGCAAGGGCGTGGAGATCCGGACGGCTTCCGCCAAGCGGGCCAGGCCCAGGGAGAGAAGCCTTTTTGCCTCCGGGACGGCCCGGGAGGGGGCCCAGGAATTCCTGGAGCGCTATGCCGCGGGACTCAAGGCCCTGCCCATGCCCAAGGAGCCCGCCGCGGCATACCTCTCGGCCTTGGGCCCGGCCGAGCGCGACCTCTGGACAACCCTCTTGCCGACCGCCTCGGCCCTAAGGCGCTCCGCAGGCCTCGAGCCCCCGCCCCCAGGCAAGCTCCTAGAGGAAGTCCGCCAATGGGCCCTAGCCGAACTGGATGAGGCCATACGGCCTTAAGGCCGTATGGCCCTAGCGGAGCGCAGCGGAGCGTTAAGCCTCTAGCCCCTAGGCCGTATGCTTAATAACTGGCGCCCTTGCCGGCCTGGAAGCCGTACTTGGCCGATACCCAGGCGTCGAGGGCCGCGGCCCTCGTGGCAAAGCTATCCTTCCAAGTCTCCATCCAGGCGTCAAGCTTGGGCTGGAGCTCCTTGTGGTTCTCAAGGATATGGGAGGGCTGGATCTTGGTAAAATAGTCGGTGACCAGGGGCAGGACCTGCTGGAGAAGGTAGGCCTGGTATTCATTGGCCAAAAGATAGGAATTGGAGGTGTCGTATTCCTTCCAGCCCAGGAAGAGGAGCCAGTACCACTTCTCTTCCTTGCCCATGGCTGCCCAAATGCCCCGGATATAGTCTCGGTATTCGGAATCGGCAAAGAATATGCCGTGGGTCGACTCGTGGGTCAGGAACATGGTCCGCAGATAGGGGGCAGACTCCCGGGAGATGGAGATAAGGGCCCCTGAGCCAGGCCCGTAGGCCTGGTCTTTCTGGCGGAGGACTCCCCGCTCGACGAGGAGGGAACGCAGGGCCAGCTCTTCCTTGTTCAAGGGAAAGCCCTTGGTCCGGGCTAGCTCAAAGAAGGCGGCGAGGTCCTCCGGGCGGTAGTCGTGGGCGTTCCAGGAATGGAGGCTGCCCAGTTCCTCATCGGTCATCAGCCTGCCTTTATAGCCGGCCTTCTCGACAAAGAAGGCCAGGCGCCGGAGGTAGAGGTCCTGGACCGCGTAGTCCCGAAAATCGAAGATAAGGATGCTCGGCATCAGGTCCCAGCGATAGAGGTCGTAGTCCCGGCCCGGCTGACCCGGCGGCGACCTCAGGATGCGGCCAAAATCCGCAAGCTCGGACTCTTCCTCCGGCAGGTAGCCTAGGGCAAAGGCACGGACCTCGACGCCCTTGGGGAGGATAAGCTCAATCCGCCCTCCCGTGACACCGCAGATAGCCGGGGGAATGACCGTGGTAAGTCCCGCGGGCCTGAGCTTGACCAGGAAAGGCTTGCCGCCCTGGGGGATAATCTGGAGGCTGCGGCCGGCTCCTCCTGGGCCATAGGAGACCAAGAGGCCCTGGGCCTTGCCTGGATTCAAGCCCGCTGGATCGGGGCTGTCTGGAATGAGGACATGGTCCTCCCCGGACGCGCGAAAGACCGAAACCCCCGCGGAGATCCGCAAGGGGCCCGGGCCCAGCTGAAAGCCCGTCCAGGCCGGGATTTCCTCTATGCCCAGGACTTCCACAGCCCAGGCGTCTTCCTCAAGGCCCGATGGACTAGCTGGCGTGGTCCCCGTGAGGGAGACGGTCAGGCTGCGCAGGGGCCGGTTTGGATCCAGGGGGAGGATAAAGATGTCCTCGGGCCCCTTGAGCCTATGGGGGGCGCTTAGGAAAGGCGCAGATCCATCCTTGGAGGAGGAAAGACTTACCTGGGCTTCCACAGGCCTTGAGGCCGAGGCGAGGTTCCCGGCCTTGAGACGAAGGGCTAGGCTAAACCCAGGCCTTGCCTGGTGAGCCTCGGCCAGGGCCCAGGTCCTCGATGGCATGGCTGGCCCAAGGCGGCTCCCGGCCGCCTTGGACCTGGGCAGGACCTCGGAAAACGCCAGCCCCTTGCCCGAGGCGTCCTTCCAGGGAAAGCCCGGAGGCAGGGGGCTCGAGCAAGAGGACACAAAAAGAAGGCCCGCCAGGATTGCCGCCAGCCTTAGAGAAGGAAGGCTCATGTCAGGGCAATGACGCTCTTGGCAATAAGCTCAGCCAGCTTATGCTTCTGCTCCCGGCTCATGTCGATGTCCGAGCGGAGAAAAGTCTCCCAGCGGCCAAAGAAATCATCGGGCACCCGGGAGAGCTGCCTGAGATGAGTCTCGATGAGGCGGTGGGAGGGCTCGAAGCGGCGGTTGGCCATAAAAAGGCTCGCCGCGGCATAGCGGGCAAAGCCCGCCGAGGCGACCAGATAGAAGAAGCCGTCGTCCTGGAGGGCGGCAGCCCCGAGATCCACGAGGCAATGCTCCATCTTGAACTGGAAGCTTTCCCGCAGGTCATCCCAAAACGCCCCGGGAAGGTCGAGGACCCTTTTTCTCATGCCTTCTATCCAGGCCGTGCGGGAAAACAGGATGAGACCCTTCTCGATGCGATAGAACATATAGGTCCCGGAATTCTTGAGGATCCAGAGGAGCTCACTCTCGCGATCCACGAATTCCTCAAAGCTCTCCACGCTTTTGTACTCGATCCGGATGGGCAGGCCCTCGAGAAAAAACCTGTCCTTGGGCTGGGCCTGGGCCCACTCGAAGGCCCCGGGATCACCAAAGGCCCTCCGCCTCTCCTCGGCATCAGGGACGGGGCCCCGATGATAGACGTCGAGGACCAGGGCAAAATAGGGATCGAGGACATCCCCCTCGGCCTGCTCGCAGAGGCTGACGCATTCGACGGAGTCCCAGGCTCCGATGGCCTTAGCTAGGCTTTCCGCGATCCGCTCCACTTTCGGTCTCATAGTCCCGTCCTTTACAGCGATGCTAGGCCGATTGTATCATGCCGCGATGGCTTTGAGAACATCGCCCGACTCCCAGGTTTTCCTTTGCCTTGCCCCTCCGGGGAATGTGCAAAGGGACTTGGCCGTCTATCGAAGAGCCCTCTTTTCCGCTGGCTGGGGCAGCTCGGCCTTTGCCCTTCCAGAAGTCGCGATCCTGGGGCGTCTCGCCTATCGTCCTGGATTAAAGGAAGCCTTGCGGTCCTGCCTTGCGGTCCTTGAGGGTGACTTTGTGGGGGCTAGCCCTGTGGCCGGCCCGCGCTGGGACAGGGAAGAGGGAGAGGGCCTCTACCTCCCCCTAGGCCAGACCCTGGAGGTCCTGGTGGAAAGGCTCAGGGGCGGCTTGGGCCCCGACGGGGGGGTACTGGAAGAGAGCGCCGGCCTTGGCTCAAGGGGCATTTTCCTAGCCTTGATCCCGGGGCATGCGGCCGATACCCCCCCCATAGCCCAGGCCCCAAGACTCAGCTTTCACAGCGCCAGCCTTGTCCTTCTCGAGGTTTCGGGCGGCTCTCCGGAAATGGACGGCCTAACCTGGTCCGAGAGGCTTAGAATCCATAGGCAGAGGCCCCTGTAACTTCCCGCCCGGCCCGGACCTTTTCCTTGGACTAGGCCCCGTGCTATAGTTCCCTGCCTTTTGAAAGGAGTCGCCATGATGACCAGGAATGCCGCGGCCTTAGTCGCGGCCCTCGCTCTCCTACCCTGCCTGACTGCCTTTGCCCAAGGCAAGGACTCGCCCTCGGCGGAGGAAGGCAGCTACTATGCCCGGCCCTTTGTCGTAGGCGACCAGTCCATCTCCATCAATGTGGGGGCCCAGATCCCCCTCTTTGCCTTTGGCGGCGACGCCACCACGAATTCCTCCCATATGTACACGGGCGCAGGCTTTGGCTTTGCCTACCAGCGCTTTATAGCCCCTGGCCTCGCGATAGGCGGCAGCATCGAGGGGGCCTTTAACGAGACCTTCGGAGCCCGTACCCTCTTTGTGGCTCCCTTGAGCTTCGTCCTGTCCTATTGGTGGACCGTAAAGGCCTTTGAGATCGGGGTCCTGGCCGAGCCCGGGGTCTACCTCATGCGGCTCTCAGGGGACTCCATGTTCGGGCCGGTGATGAAGCTGGGCGGCATAGCCAACTGGCGGGTTTCAAACGGCTGGAGCGTTGGCCTTGCGGCCACCTACTGGTTTGTCCCGGAGATCCACACCGGGGCCTATTCCGACCTGACCCGCTATGGCAACTTTATCCAGACCGGCCTCGTGGCCTCCTATCATCTCTAGGCCAAGGAGAATATCGTGAACACCCCCAGCCGAAGGGCCGGAAGCCTGGCCCTGGCCCTAGCAACGGTCATTTCTGCCTCCGCCATATTTGCCTCTTGTGACAACGGATCGGGCCTTTTTTCCAGCATCCAGCAGGAGACCAAGGCCACGGCGGACTCGGTCTTTCTCAAGACTGCCGTTAGGGATCTGGTCTACTATAACAACCGCTATTATTCCCAGCTCGTGGGCATCTACAGCCGTCCCGCCCCGGGCACGGCGGCCAGCGGGTGGAGCCTCGTCACGGGTCTTGGGAGCCTGGGCTCGAACTACGGTTGCCGCGGCCTGGTGGCGACAAGTACCGGCCTCTATGCGGCCATCTACGCCCGGGATGGAGGGACCGAGACTCCGGTGGGCATCTATCGCCTGGTAGGCTCGACCTGGACCCTCCTTATGCCCGATAGCACTCATAATATCCAGGCCCTCTATTCGGCCAACGACGAGGTATTCGCCACGGTGATGACCCTCTCGGGGTCCACCCCCTCCTACGACCTCTACTACTTCAACGGCGCAAGCCTCGTGGCCACGGATATCGCCGGTCTCTCTACCCGCCCCGCCGGAGTGGTGTCAAACGGGTCTATCTATTGGGCGGCGGCGGGCACGAGCGTTTACCGGGACACCGCCTTCAATCTGACCTCGACCTCGATTATTGCCCTTTCCAAAACTGCCACGAGCATCGCAGGCTCGGGGACCAATGTCTATGTCGGAACAGCGGATGGCTATGTCCTCCGAGTCAATGACACGGCCCTGGCGGGCACGCCCCTCCTGGCCACGAGCGACACAAGCTATGCCGTCAACGCCCTGGCCATCGTGCCCAAGGGCGCGCTCCCGGACCACTACCTCATCGCGGGGAATTCCTACGAGGGCTACTATGAGTCCAAACTCGATGGGGCCGGGGTACCCGACGCCTTCCAGATAGGCTCGTCGAGGCTTGTGGTCGCCAGCGATTCCGCCGACTATAACACCTCCCTGGAGCTTCTTCCGGTCTTTGCCCTTCGCTATATCGGGGACGACACGAGCGGAACCCTGTTTGCGGCAGGCTCGGCCACCATGTCGGCCTCCTACCCCGGGCTCTGGTCGAATGCCTACTCCTCGTCCACCTGGTCGGGCTGGACCGCGGAGTAGCCTGGCATGGCCAAGGACGAGGGGGAGAGCCTCTTTTCCTCGGCCGCGGCCTCAGCCTCCGGGGAGCCCCTCGCCGCGAGGATGAGGCCCCGGAGCCTGGACGAGTTTATCGGCCAGGAGCACATTGTCGGGGAAGGCCGCCTCCTCCGCAGGGCTATCCAGAAGGACCAGCTCTCCTCCATCCTCTTTTCCGGCCCTCCGGGCACGGGAAAGACGACCCTGGCCAGGGTCATAGCCAACACCACAAAAAGCCGCTTCCTCACCCTCAACGCCGTCCTGGCCGGGATAGCCGACATCAGGGCCGCCGTCGAGGACGCCAAGAAGCACCGGGACCTCTATGGCCGCCGGACCATCCTCTTTGTGGACGAGGTCCACCGCTGGAACAAGGCCCAGCAGGACGCCCTCCTCCCCTGGGTGGAGAACGGCACCATTGTCCTCGTGGGCGCCACCACGGAGAATCCCTTTTTCGAGGTCAACCGGGCCCTGGTCTCCCGCTCCAGGGTCTTCCAGCTCCGGGCCCTGGACGAGGCCGACCTGGCCAATGTGGCCAAGGCCGCGTTAGGCGATACCGAAAGGGGCTATGGGGCCTGGAGGGTGGTCTTTGGGGAGGGGGCCCTGGAGCACCTGGTCAAGACCGCCGACGGGGACGCCCGGAGCCTCCTCAACGCCCTGGAGCTGGCCGTGGAGACCTCGGCCTCCCCCTGGCCCCCCGCCAAAGGAGCCGAGGTCCTGGTCAGCCTCAAGACGGCGGAGGAGAGCATCCAGCGCCGGGCCGTCCTCTATGACAAGGACGGGGACTATCACTACGACTCCATCAGCGCCTTCATCAAGAGCCTCCGGGGCTCAGACCCCGACGCGGCCCTTTATTGGCTTAGCCGGATGGTCTACTCCGGCGAGGACCCCCGCTTTATCTTCCGGCGCATGGTGATAAGCGCCTCCGAGGACGTGGGCCTGGCCGATCCGGGGGCCCTGCCCTTTGTGGTGGCCTGCGCCGACGCCTTTGACCGCATAGGCCTGCCCGAGGGCCAGTTTCACCTGGCCAACGCCGCCCTCTACCTGGCCACCGCCCCCAAGTCCAACTCCACCCTCGGCTATTTTGACGCCTTTAAGGCCGTGGAGGCCGAGCAGGCCGAGGTTCCCAACCACCTCAAGGACGCCAACCGGGACCACGAGGGCTTCGGCCATGGGGAGGGCTATCTCTATCCCCATGCCTTCCGCGACCACTGGGTGGCCCAGGAATACCTGCCCGAGTCCCTCCGGGGAAGGGTCTTCTACCATCCCGGGGGCCTGGGCCTCGAGGGCGAGCGGAAACCCGCCGTCCTCGAGAGAAGGGAGGCCCAAGTGGCGGCCGTCTATGCCGCCTCCGAGGCCGAGGGGGATACCGCCGCAGATGGCCGGGACCGGGGCCTCATCTGGAGCAAGGCCGGGGCCCGGCGCTCCTCTTGGGAAGTGAGGGCCGAGGGCGGAGCTCCCGAACGGCTCTCCATCCTGAGAAAGACGATCTTTGACCTGGCCAAGCCCCTCGCCCACGACCGGGTCCTCGTCCTCGACGCCCGGGAAGGCTATTTTGTCTGGGAGGCCCTGAGGCGCTGCCCCGAGGGCAGCGTCGTGGCCCTCGTGCGGGGGCCCAGGGAGCGGGCCCTGGTCGAGCAGTACGCGACCACCCTGCCGGAGCTCGAGCGGCCCATCGTCATCGAGGGCCGGATCGAGGACCTCTCCCGCGCCGCCATAGCCAAGGCCGCGGGCTTTGCCACGTTTGACCTTGTCCTGGGGCGGGACCTTTTTTCGCGCGTGCCCGAGCCCGGCGCCCTCCTGGCCCGCCTGGGCGCGGACTTTCCGGAAGCGCGCATCGCGAGCGCCGAGGGCCTGGCCCGGGAAGGCAGCCGTCTCTCCTCGGTCAATGTGGCGGCCTTTGTGGGAGAGGACCTGGCAGGGCGCTTCAGGGCCTTTGAGGACGCTTTCTACCACGGCGGGGATCCTGGCCTGGGGCCGGCAAGGGAGGACCTAGAGGCCGGGCTGCGATCTGCCGGGGCCTCCAGCCTGGACCTTGAGCTTAGGCAGGAGGCCTACGGCAGGAGCCTTTCCCCAAGGGAGCTGGACACCTGGTTTGGCCCCCTCTCAGCCTACGGCCGGGCCGCCCGGGAATGCCTCTCCGAGGCCGAGCTGGGCCTCCTCTCCAAGGCCCTCGTCGAAGTCTCGCGCTCCCGACCCATACCCTGGACCTTTGCGGCCCTTTACTTGCGGGCGCGCTTCCAGAGCCCCAGGGCCGGATTGGAGACATAGAAGATCCCCTGGGGCCCGGGCCGGCCGTTCCAGCCCTCGGCCAGGGACTGGGGCCTGAAGCGCTCTAGGGCCTCGTCCAGGTCCATCCAGGAATAGCCCACGCCCTCCACCTCCCGCCTCGACAGGGCCTTCGTGCAGTAGGTTATGCGAAAGCGTCCTTCGCTCGAGCCATGGACAAGGTGGGCGGCGGCGGAGAGGTTGGCCCTGAGCTCGGGATCGGCGTCCACCGCGGCCAGGGTGGCTTCGGTGCCCCGGTAGCCATGGCGGCGGATGAGTCCATCCACGGTGGGATCCTCCCCAAAGCGCTCGACCCCCGAGGCGAGGATGTAAAGCCCGGCCCCGTCGGCCAGGGCCATCCGGGTCCGATAGACCGCCTTGTTGCCCAGCCAGGTTGAGCGAAACTCCATGGGGTCGAGGGAGACAACGCAGGTCTGGGGCCCCTCGGGGAGGACCTCTATGTTGACTTCCTGGGCCAGGGCGGCGGCCTCGAGGTAGCAGGAACGGTTCTTGTCCGGGCCTGGGCCCGCAAAAAGGCCCCGCAAGGCCAAGGCCCCAACGTCCCTGCGGGAGACCACGGTATGGACATAGAGGAGGGGAAGGGCGGAGAGGAAGCGCCGGGCCGACTCGTCTAGGACAGCCCTCACCGGGCTCTCGGCCTCCCCCATCATCGACTCCAGGTTGGAGACGGCCCCGAGCCAGTGGGAATAGTCGATGGCTGAGGCCCCGCCCAGGCCCACCGCTAGGTTCTTGGTGTAGTTGGCCATGCCCACGACCTCGTGGGGCACAACCTGGCCCAGGGACAGGATCAGGTCCCATTCCCCCGATACCAGGGCCGAGGCGTAATCCCCGGGGTATTCAAAGGACAGGCGGCCTCCCGTGAGGGCCTCCACGAAGGATGCCTCGATGCTCCCGAGGCGCCGGACGCCCCGGCGATGGTCGTGGGCCAGGAAAAGGCCCGGATCGAGGCCGCCGAACATCTGGGCTAGCTCGGGGGCCCCCATGGGCCGATGGGTACCCGTGGCCGGCAGGATGCGGATGCTAGCCTCGGGCAGGAGGTCCACGAGGATCTGGGTCAGGAGGCCGGCCTTGGAATGAAGGCGGGTATGGTCGGGGGGGACAAGCAAAACCCGGCGGGGAGGCCCATAAGCCTCCCGAGCAAGCTCGAGCACGGACTCAAGAAAGCTCCGGATTTCCTTGGGCTGAAGATCGGCGCCGGAATTGCCTAGGGAAAGGGTTCTCATCGGGTTCTCCAAGGGGGGCTAGTGGGGAGGCCTGCCAGGAAGTCCGCCAGGAGGCTTCCCGCCGGACAGGGAGAGGCCCCCAAGAGGAGGGGCAGGCCCTCGGTCTGGAAGCGCCTCCAGGAATCCTCTTCCCTGCCGGGAATTATCGGGTAAAAGGCGGCCCCCGTCGAGCGGGCGGCCTCGAGGTCCTCCGGGGAGTCTCCCAGGCAGAGGAGGCTTGCCCTTCTCCCCCTGGCCTCGGCCTGGGCGGCAAGGCAGGCGGCCTTGGATCCCGATTCCTGGCCGAATATGGCGGAGGCGTAGGAGAGGATGCCCGCGTCCTGCCATTCCCTTTCCAGGCTTGCCTGGGGCGCCGAGGAGAGGACGATGATGTCCCCGAGGCCCTTGAGGAGGGGAAGGACCTCGAGGGCGGCGGCAAAGGCCTTGGGGGGGCCAAGCTTTCCAATAGCCTCGTCCACGGCCAGGGACCAGGCCAGGACCTTGGAGAGCCAGGGGTCCCGACTAGCCGCGCCGGCAAGGCTTGCCGCGCTGGGATGGGCCTCCCGGTCCAGCCAGGCCGAAAGCGAGGTGGCGAGCCTCGCCCAGGAAGGGTCGGGCTTGAGCACCAGGGGATGGCCGGGTAGGAGGCGGAGGGCCTGGTTGAGGGCCTGGAAGCGGTTTGAGCCTCGGCGGCGGGATCCCAGGCCCACAAAGGACCAGGTCTCGGCTCCGGCCCCGGGATCCCGGGGGGCAAACCAGGAGACAAAGGCCGGGAGGAAGGCAGCCTCATGCTTGGGCCGCATGGAGTCAAAGACAGTGCCGTCGGAATCCAGCGCAAAGAGACGGGATTCTTTGGGGCGACGGCTTTTTTTGCCCCGGACAGACGGGAGGGCAAGGCAGTCAGATCTCAATTGTTCCTCCACTCCTCATATCGGCGCGGGGCCCTCCGGGCCTGACGGGGTTTTTCCGCCCCGCCCCTTGAGGGCCTAGGCCCAGGCGCGCTATCGTCGAGGCCATGGAAACTAGGCAGTTCCGGACTACCGACGAGGTCTTTGAATACCTCCTGGGCTTTGTCAACGTGGAAAAAGGCCAGAAGACCGAGTTCAAGCTCGACCGGATGAGGGAGCTCTCCCAGGCCCTGGGACGGCCCGAGGGGGCCTATCCCTCGATCCATGTGGCCGGATCCAAGGGCAAGGGCTCGGTGTCGGTGATGACTGCCCGCATCCTCGAGGCCGCCGGCCGGAAGTGCGGCCTCTATACCTCGCCCCACCTTTTGCGCTGGAAGGAGAGGATCAGCCTGGCCGGGTCGGAGATGGATGAGGATCTGATCCTCCAGGCCATGGCGGAAGTCCTGCCCCTGGTCGACGGCCTGGGACCGGAGGCCTTCCACGGCGGAGAGCTTCCCACCTACTTCGAGCTCACAACCCTAGTCGGCTTCCTGGCCTTCCGCCTCGCCCATTGCGACGCCGCCGTGATAGAGACCGGCCTGGGAGGCCGACTCGACTCGACGAACATCGTGGACTCGGCGGCCACGATCATCACGCCCATCGAGCTTGAGCACACGGAATGGCTCGGGGACAGCCTGGCAAAGATAGCCTTTGAGAAGGCGGGCATCATCAAGCCTGGCAGGCCCTGCTTCCTCGCGAGCCAGAAGCCCGAGGCCCTGGAGGTCTTTGAGCGGGCCTGCCGGGAAAGGCAGAGTCCCCTCTTTCCCGTGGCCGAGGCCGCCCATATCGAGCTCCTGGGCCTGGACAGAAGGGGGACCGAGGCCAGGATCGCCCTCCAAGGCCCGGGCCCTCTCTCAGAGGCCCAGGTCTATCGCAGTCCCATGGTAGCCACGGTCCAGGCCGAGAACATGGCCCTGGCCCTCCTTGCGGCCCGGGCCCTCGTGCCCGACCTCGATCCTGCCGCCGCCAAGGCTGGCCTCGCCAGGGCGAGCCTCCCGGCTCGTTTCCAGATCCTGGCCACCGAGCCCCCGATAGTCCTCGACGGGGCCCATACGCCCAACTCAATCCGGATCTGCCTGGAAAGCTTCAATAGCCTCTTTCCCGGGCCTGCGGACCTGCTCTTTGCCTGCGCCCACGACAAGCACCACGCCCAGATGGCGGAAATCCTAAAGGACCGTTTCCAGGAAGTGACAATCACGAGGCCGGGGCGCTTCAAACCCAGCGAGCCCGAGGCCGTGGCAGAGAGCTTTGGCCTCCGGGAAGGGCGCTGCCGACTCATCGACGATACCGCGGAAGCCCTGGCCCAGGCCCGGGAAACCGCGAGGGCCGGGTCGAGGCCCCTCCTCGTGGCGGGCTCCTTCTACCTCTGCTCAGAGGCAGCCTCAGCCTGGGAATCCGGCCTAGTTGCCCGTCCTTTGCCTTAGGGCCCTCTCGGCCTGGCTCCGGGACGCGTAGAGGGTCAGTTCCGCCTCGGGGACCCAGCCCTCCACCGAGGACTCGGCTTTCTGGTCCGGGGCCTCTCCCGGCTGGATCGATCTCACGCTATACCAGAGCCCACTCGAGTCCTTGGCGTATTCCCTGCCCAGGACTATCACTAGGCTGCCATCCCTGAGGGCCGCCACATCCTGCGCGGCCACTCCAGCCGAGGCTTTTATGCGCACGTAGGAGGACTTTACGAGGGCCCAGCCGGTGCCAGCGGTGAGCAAGGGGGTGGAGGGCAGCTCAACCCGGCGCAGTCCAAGCAGGCCGCAGGAGGAAAACAAGAGGGTCACAATTAAAACCAATGCGCCTCGAGACTTCATGGGCGTTATTCCTTTCCTTCCTGACAATCTATCGGAGAAAAGGATATTTTTAAAGCCTCATGCGCGGCCTAGGCCTGTCTAGGATATTCCTTTGCCTCAGCCCCGTCCTGCGGGGCCTTGGCGCCCAGGACAAGGCCGCCCTCCTAGGACTCGTCTCAGGTTGTGCGCTCTCGACTTCCGTGCCAAGGACGCCGCCGACATGATCCCCAACTTTCGACTCGGGGATGGACCGTGATCACGGCCAAATGGAATGTCTAGGAGAGGGAGGCTAGCCAGTCCCGGAGGACGGGCCCGTCCAGGGGAGCGAGGCTTAGGGCCGAAAGCTCCTCGGGCAGGAACCAGCCAAAGCCGTCATGGGCATCAAGGCGGGAGGGGAGCTCGGAACTGAGGCGCACCGGAAGGACGTGGAAGCGGAAGTCCCTGCCCCCGGCCTGGGCCTCATAGAGCCGGGCCGGGCCCAGGATGGCGAGCCCAAGGCCCAGCTCCTCCTGGATCTCCCGGCCAAGGGCCTGGGCAGCATCCTCCCCGGCCTCGAGCTTGCCCCCGGGCAGCTCCCAGAGGCCGCCATCCCGCAGGCCCGGGGCTCGCCGGGCCAGGAACACCACGGGGCGGCCGTCGCGCAGGCCTTGGGCCAGGGCGGCGGCCACCTCGATCACGGCTGGATCCTGCCGAATCAGGAGAGGGCCTGGCCCAGGAGGTTTCTCAAGGCCGTGGCCTCCTCCCTGCTCAAGGTTACGCCCTTGCCCATCTTTAGGTGGTCGGGCGACCATTCCCTGATGTCGAGCTTGGCCTCCCGGCCGTTCCAGGACACAAGGTTGAGCTCCTTGGCCCAGCCCTTGCCCGAG
>JAKPBN010000273.1 GCA_029778945.1 Spirochaetota bacterium | reverse complement strand
CTTTTCCGGAGGAGCCCTGATCGCCGGAGGCGGAGGCCTGGGACTGCGGCTGGCCTCGGGAATAGCCGTCCTGGTCCTGGGCCTCAACCTGATCTTCGACTTCCTGAAATTCCTCAACCTCGAGCGCCGGGTCCAGGCTGCCCGACCCAAGGAGGGCAAGCTCAAGGGTCTCGTAGGCGCCCTTGTCCTGGGCATAGCCTTTGCCGCCGGCTGGTCCCCCTGCATCGGCCCCATCCTGGCCTCGATCCTCCTCCTGGCTGCCCGGGAGGCGAGCCTAGCCCGAGCCTCGGCCCTCCTTTTCGCCTATTCCCTGGGCCTGGCCATCCCCTTTATCGCCGCCGGCGCCGCCTTTGACCGCATGAAGCCCCTCCTCGACTGGGCCAAGCGCCGGGGCCGCGGCATCCGTATTGGGGCCGGCCTCTTCCTCTCCCTCCTGGGAATCCTCATGGCCTCGGGTCGCCTAGGCCGCATCTCCAGCTGGGCCACCCGCCTGGGCTATTCGATCAAGGAAGCCCTCATCGCCCAAGCCAGCCTCGTAAAGGCGATCGACCTCTCGGCCCTAGCCCTCATCGCCCTAAGCATTGTCTTGGTGCCCATCCTAAGGCGCAAAAAGCCCACCACCCTCCCCCGCCTCATCGTCCTGGGCCTCTGCCTGGCGGCCGCCCTCGGGGAGGCAATGGGAGCCTGGTCCCTGGCCGGAATCCTCTCCGGCTGGCTAACCTTCCAAGGCGCCTAGCCGCAATAGGGAAGCGAAGCCCGCGCGAAGCGCCGGGCCCCGCTTCCCAAAAGCGCGGTATCGCCCACCGTGCATTCCCTCCTCCCCGCAACCGCCCCAAACGAAAGCAGGGAAGTCCGCGCGCAGCGCCAGACTTCCCCACCTCAAACCGGTATCGCCCACCGTGCATTTCCGTTACCCACTGCGCCGCAACTTGGGTAAAATTCGCCACCCCACGCCGCGGCCCAGCCAAGCGCTTTCAGCTCCCCCCTTCCGATAATCCTGAACGGGTCCGACGGCACCCCTGCCGTGGACGCTCCAGGCCTGGAAGCCTGAGACAACGCAACCGCGGGAAGCATACGTCCCAGGAGACAAACCCCGTGCGCCTTGGTTGAAAATTCGTGCCGCGGCGGGTGGCCAATGAATACGGGGGTACTGCCCAGCAGCTACCCCCGTATTCATTGGCCAGGCCCCGCGATGAGACGTTCTAAAAAGGCTCAAGGGAGTGTAATTCCGGGCAGTACTCTTCCCGCCCCCGCGCTTATATCAGGCTACCCCCGCCCGGAAGGACCGCCGGAAGTAATGCCGCCGGATCCGCTCAATCCAGGTGACGAGGACGGCCAGGGCCAGCCTCGGCAGGGTTATCCAGAACAGAGGCGCCCCCAGGACCACGAGGAGGGCCGTGTCCCTCAGCAGGGAGTGGCAAACCGCCGCGTGGTGGTTAAAGAGGTCGCCTTCCTGGGGCTTTTTCTTCCCGTCCTTGATCCATTCGGCCATGATGGCCGCCCCCTGGGAATAGCCCCAGAGGTTGATCACGAGCCAGAGGAGGCTCAGGTCCGAGGAGAGGCCCAGGAAGCGCATAAAGGGCGAGAGGATCTTGGAGAGGATCTCGATAACCCGGAATTCCTCGAGCCAGGCGAGGATTATGCGAAAGGCAAAGATGATAAGGCAAAAGCTCAGGGTCAGGCGCAGGCAGGCCGGAGCCCAGGAGGCGAGCAGGCCCAGGAAGTCTCCGCCCGGGACCACGGGGGCGGTGGAAAAGGCCGAGGCCGCCATGGACTCGGGCAGGATCATCGAGTAGACCCAGACCGCGGCCAGGCCCAGGAAAATGCGCAGAGCGATCATCTTGGTCCGGGAGGAGCCGGCCTTTTTCATCCGGATAGTCTCCAGGGGGAGGCCGTGGGCTATCAGGCAAAAGATGGCCAGGATAGTGGCTTCCCTCAGGTCAAAGGTAAGGAAGGCCAGGACCGAGAGGGCCCCATAGAGGTTAAAGAAGAGGGAGACTCCCAGGACAAGGACTGCCTGGACCGGGAGTCCGACCAGACGGGTGAGGCCCGCCAGGGGAGAAAGGAGGCTGGGCAAAAAGCCGGTCCACTCGAGGACAGACACGAGAAGGCTCATGGGCACCACAACCTGGACAACATGCCAGATCGAAAGCCCCGACACCTTGGCTGCCCTTCCCGTGGCCACAAGGAGGCGCCGGGGGAGGGAGGGTGATTCGGATTCTTGCATCGTCTGGGACTCTAGCTTCCGTTGCCTCGCCATGTCAACCAACGCGCCTTGCCTAGACTTCCAGGCCCAGGACGGCCACGGGACAATTGCCCGAGGGCCTCAGGCGGCCCGAGGCCAGGGAGAGGCCGGCCCGGACAGTCAAGGCGGAAAAGCCATAGACCGCGGCCAGGGCCCGGGCCTTGGGAAAGAAGGCCCCATCATAGGGATCCCGCAGCGCCACGAGGCTCATGGAAGCCCGGAACTCCTCGACCACATGGATAAGGCTTTCCTGGGAGGGGCGGGAATGGGCATCCCAGCTAAAAACCAGGGCATGCCGATCCTTGCGTATCCCCAGGTCGGCCAGGAAGGACTCGGCCTCGACATAGCCCGGGTCTTCCGGAAGGCTATAAAGGCGGGCCCCGGAGGAGACAAAGGGGGCCAAGGCAGCCTCGAGGACGGCCAGGACTGCCGGGACGGCCGAGGCCTCGGGGCTGGCCGGGGGAGGGAGGAAAACCACCACATCGAGGTCGGGCCCCGGCGCGGCCAGGCCCTCGGGCCCCGAACGCAGGAGGGTCGCGGCCCGCAGGCTGGCCCGGGCACCCAGGGCCTGGACCAGGGGACTGGCGTCGAGGGCGAGGGCCCGGGGGCGCCGCATGGGAGAGGGCAGGCGTTCGAGGAGGGCGGCGACCCGGGAGGCCGAGAGGGCTAGCCGGGGGGCCGGGACCTCGCCCTCGGCGGCCGCGGCCTTTAAGGCCTTGGCCGTGGCCAGGATGGCGCTCGGGTCCAGGGCCAGGACGAGGTCACAGCCTGCCAGGGCCCCAAGGATGGCCGCCCGGGCCGGGCCCTCGGGATCCTCATCCACCGCGTCCCCGATCACGAGGCCCCGAAAGCCCAGGCTCGACCTGAGCCGGCCTTCGATGATCAAGGCGGAGCGGGCCGCGGGGATCCGCTCGGGCTCAAAGGCGGGCACATAGACCCGGGCGGCGAGGAGGGCCGGAAGGCGGTGCCTCGAGGCCCTAAAGAAGGGATACAGCTCGGCGTCCTCGAGGCGGTCGGCCCCATAGGCCAGGCTCGCCGGGCCTTTGCGCACTCCCGGGCTCAGGCAGCCGCAGCCCGGGAAGGCCGTGCCGCAGGCCGCGACCCCGCCCGATTCGAGTCCCTTCGCCCAGGCCAGGGCCAGGGCCGAGACGAGCAGGGGGTCTTCCCCAAAGGTCTCGAGGACACCCCCCGGAACCTTGGGGTCCGAGGCTAGGTCGAGGCGGGGGGCAAAGACAAGGTCGATCCCGCAAGAGGAGGCAAGCCTGCCCAGCTGGAAGCCCGCTAGCCGGGCCAGGCGGCGGTCCCCCACGGCGGCCAGGCCCAGGGGACTGGGAAGCTCGGGCAGGGAGGGGAAATTGGGGGCCGGGCTATCCCAGCCCCCCAGGGCCAGGAGGAGGGGGGCCGGGCCAAAGGCCTGGGCTTCCCGGCGGGCCAGGGTACATAGGCTAGCCAGGGCCTCGGGCTCCCTCAGCAAGGAAGCCGGAAAAAGGAAGGAGCGGATGCCCTCGGAGAGATAGGCCGAAAGGGCTTCCTGGGTCCCCTTGCGGGGGAGGCCGGCCAGGATTAAGGCCGCCCCGGAGAGGCTCACCGAGCCTTTAGGGGGACGCATCAGGTCTTGGCGGCAGCCAGGGCCCGGGCCGCGGCCTCCAGCTCGGAATCCAAGGCTAGGGTCTCCAGGTTAGCCGGGAGGCGCCAGCCCCAGTTCCACTCATTGGTGGTCCCGGGCACATTGATCCTCTCATCCTTGGGATCCTTGGGCCTAAAGGCCGAGCCCAGGGCCAGGAGGTCCTGGATGGGATAGACGGCAACCCCGGAACCGGCCTTGGCCACGAGCTCCAGAAGGACGGCGGTGGCCTTGGGGTCGAGGCTCTCGGGCACGGGACCCAGGTTCCGGCCCAGGCTGGCTGAGGCCAGGGCCCAGAGCTCGGCCTTGTCAGCCTCGCCCTCGTACCAGCCCCGGAGGCTCGAGGAGTCATGGACCGAGGGACAGGCTATGGTCAGGCGAGGATAGGCAGCCAGGGGAACATAGGGCTGGCCGGGAGCGTTCCAGGCCTTGGTCCAGCGGAGAACCCGGAGGCCATAGATGCCCAGGCTTTCCAGGACCCGGGGCACGCAGTCCGGGACGGCGCCCAGGTCCTCGGCGCAGGGGAGCATTGTGGACGAGGCCGCGAGGACTGAGAGGAGCTCCTTGCCGTGCTTTTCCCAGTTTTTCTCCCCCTCGGCCTTCTTGCGCCCAAAGAGATCCTCCAGGCTTTTCTTCTCGGCCTCGGAGAGGCTGGCCCAGGCCGTGGCCTCCCAGTGCTTCCAGGCGGGGACATAGGTCCCCTCCTCGAACTCGTGGAGGGCCCGGTCCCTCCAGGCCTTGAGGAGGAAGTCCTTGGCCCGGGCGGAAAAGCCCTTGGGGCCATAGCCGGGCAGGCCCACCGTGGCGAGGGCCTCGATGTCCTTTTCTCCCTTGATCAGGTCCTTGAAGAGATAGAGCTCCTCGTTGCCTATCCGGTCCAGGGCCACAAGGGCGGCCTCCATGGCCTCGGTGGAGTCGCCCCCGCAGGCGGCCTCGAGCCGGGCCGTGGGAATGTGGGGCCTGGAGAGCCAGCGCAGCCGCTCGGGGCTAAAGCCCAGGCCGGCAAGCTCCGGGGCCTTGATGTAGGAGTCCGGGACAAAGCGCCCCAGATAGCCGGTGTTGTCCCGGGCGGAGAGGGCCCAGATCCGGAAAAAGCCCAGGACATGGTCGATGCGGTAGGCGTTGTAGAATTTCTGGGCCGAGGCCAGCCTCTCCTTCCAGAAGGAGTACTGGTCGGGCTGGGCGGCCTCCCAATCGTAGATGGGAAAACCCCAGTTCTGGCCCAGCTCGGCATACATGTCCGGGGGCGCCCCCGCGGCCAGGCCGAGCTTGAAGACCGAGCGCCGGGCCCAGACCTCGGCGGAGTCCTCGCTGATCAGGATGGGTATGTCGCCCATCAGGGAGATTCCCTGGGCGGCCAGGGCGGCCGAGGCGGCCCGGAACTGGCCTTCGGCCCGCCACTGGAGCCAGGCCTGGAAGCGGCAGCCCGAGCGGAGGACCGTATCGTTCCAGAGCCGGAGAATGTCGGCGGCCGTGGGGTCCCGGAGCTCGGTCCACTCCCACCAGGCCTTGCCGGCATTGAGACGCTTGAGCTCCACAAAGATGGCGTAGGGCTTGACCCAGGAATTCTCGGCCATCCAGAACTCGAAGGCCGAGCGCTCGGCGCTCTCGGGCGCCTTGGGGGAGCCCCCCAGGGCGGCCTCGGCCTGGCTGTTCCAGATCTTCTCCAGGAGCTTGAGCTTTTCCTTGAGGTAGGCCTGGTAGCGGAAGCGGGCATCCCCGGCGTATTTCGCGCCCAGCTCGGCCGCGGCGGCCAGGAATTTCTCGCCCCCAGCCTGGGAAAGCTCGGGCAGGTCGGCGATCGCGATATAGAGGGGGTGGAGGGCAAAGGCCGAAAGGGCCGAGTAGGGGGAAGACTGAAAGCCTGAATCGTTGACCGGAAGAAGCTGGAAAAGGTCAAAGCCCCAGGCCTTGGCCAGCTTGCCCAAGCCTATGAGGTCGGGATACTCCCCGACGGCGGGGCTTTTTTCGCTTCTAAGGGACTGGAGGGGGACAACGATGCCGCTCGAGCGGCCCTGGGCCCTAGGGTCATACTTGGTCATAGGCTTT
The DNA here is from genome assembly GCA_029778945.1 of Spirochaetota bacterium. Classification (GTDB taxonomy): domain Bacteria; phylum Spirochaetota; class Spirochaetia; order Treponematales; family Rectinemataceae; genus JANYKC01. The sequence continues at coordinate 1,456 of JAKPBN010000273.1, read as the reverse complement.
AGTATAGCGGTTGGCCGCTCCCTACGCGAGGCCCCCGGGAAAACAGCAAAACCCCCTGGGGCCGGCGGCCTGGAGGAATCTGAAACAGGCCCGGCCCCGGCCAGGGCCCTGACTGTTTCAAGGCGAAACAGGGCCTTCCCGCTCCGCCCCATCCTCCTTGGACCCCGCCTGGTCAGGCCGGACGGGATAACGAGAATACCCAATATCCACGGCCTAAAAACGACCTGATTCAATGGCGGGTTGCCCGCAAAATCCTAAAATAATTTGGCACGGATTTTGCTTTTATATGGATGAACCCAAGGGTTCGAACACTACATTTTCAGGAGGTATTTGTATGGATCTCATGAGATGGGAAGGCCCTCGGGGGGCTGATCTCTGGGACGCTTTCGAAGGCATGCAGGGCCAGCTCGATCGGGCCCTGGAACTCTTCCGGGTCCCCGAAGCCTCGGGCCTCTTCGATCGGGACAGGGTGCCTGCCGCCGACCTTAGCGAAGACCGGGAGGGTTACCTCCTCGTCGTCGACCTGCCTGGAGTGGACCGGAAAGACCTGGAAGTCTCCGTGGCCGGCGACCTCCTCACCGTGAAGGGGGACAAGAAAGCCGACCTTGAGGGCGGCAAGCCGAGGATCTTCCGCAAGGAGACCTGGGTGGGCTCCTTTGCCCGCACCCTCGGACTCCCCGCAGACGCCGATGCCAGCCGCATCGAGGCCGAGCTCAAGGACGGGGTGCTCAAGGTTAGGATCCCCAAGCGCGAGGAGACCAAGCCCCGCCTCATCACCGTGGCGGCCCACTAAGGCAGAAGGAGGCATACCATGAACAGGAACCAGGAAACGCAGCAGAGGCGGCGCAGTCCCGCCTGCTCGATATACGAGGAGGACGGCAAGGTCAGGGTCATCCTCGAGATGCCCGGGGTGGACAAGTCGGGCCTGGACATCAAGCTCGAGGGGAGCGAGCTCCTCATCGAAGGCCGGCCGACGGACCAGGCCGAGGCTTCGGAGGGCCAGGCCACCTACCTCCTCAGGGAGAGGCCGCGGGGCTCCTTCCACAAGAGCTTTGCCGTGGACGAGACCATCGACCGGGACTCGGTGGACGCCCGTCTAGCGAACGGCATCCTCACCCTGACCCTCAAGGTCAAGGAAGCCGCCAAGCCCCGGAAGATCGAGATCGCCTAAGGCCCCAAGGCGGCAGGGAAACCGACAATTAGTACTTGTTTTGCGAAGGCTCAGCCCTGGTCGTCCCGGGGCTGGGCTTTTTTTTCCCCAAAGATGGCCTTGAGGGCCCCCCTCGCGTCGGACACCACCTTCCAGTCCTTGCCGGCCCCCTCCTCGCCCCCGGGCCCCAGCACGAGGTCGAGGCCCAGGGCCTTGGCCGCCCGGGCCCGGCGCCGCATCTGGCGCACGGGCCTGAGCTCCCCGGCCAGGGAAAGCTCCCCCGCCATGGCCGAGGCCGGGGGCAGG
>JAKPBN010000272.1 GCA_029778945.1 Spirochaetota bacterium | reverse complement strand
AGGCAAGCTTCTCGTGCTGGACCATGAGCATGTGGGTGCGGTTGAGCTCGGAATTGGCCTCCGCCAGGTCCATGTTGATCTTCCACAGCTGGCGCTCCCTCTCGATGCGCTCAGTTATGTCCTTCACAATGCCCTGGATCTCCACGAGCCTGCCCTCGGCGTCCCTGACCGCCCGGGCCGACTCGATGCAGAAGGTCACGGTGCCGTCCTGCTTGCGGAGGACAATCTCGTAGTCGTCCACCCGGCCCTGGTCCTTGAAATTGCCCAGGAAAAACTGGCGGTCCTCCGGGGAGAGGGCAAAGCGGGAGAAAGGCTGGCCAAGGACCTCAAACCGGTCGGTCACCCCCAGGAGGGAGAGGCCCGTGGCGTTGATCGAGGCCACGATATCGTCGGCGTTGGACGAATAGATCATGTCCCCGGACTCGTCAAAGAAGGTCTGGAGCCTCTCCTCGCTGCGGCGGAGCGAGGTTTCCGCCACCTGGCGGACAAGCTCCTGGGCGGCCCTGGTCTTGCGGGTCAGGATGGGTCCGGAAAATAGCGCAAAGACCGTGGCCAGGAGCCTTGCCTCGAAGGGGCAAAAGGCCCCGTCGCGGCGCCCCAGGATGGCATAGCCCACGAGCTGGCCTTCGCTCTCGAGGCGGCGGGCAAATAGGAAAAGGCCGGGATCAAACCAGGAAGGGGCCTTGCCGTCCAGGGCCTCCGCGAGCTCCCTTGCGGCGTCCTCCCCCAGGGGGCCCCGGGGCGGCCGGGCTCCCAGGGAGCTGGCCCTTAGGCTCCCGGCGCCATCGAACCAGGCCAGGAGGACCTCGTCCGCGGAAAAGCGCGCTTGCAGGTCCAGCACGACCCGGGAATAGGCCTCCTCATCCTCCAAGGGCCCGGAGATGGCCCCTAGAAGAACATTCCGCAGGGCCAACTCCTGGGTGGAAAAAACAGCCTCTTCCTTCTGGCGCCTTGCCACGACAAGCAGGTAGGCTATGACCCCTAGACAGGCCGCGAAGGCCAGGGCTCCCGCATAGATCATCCCTTGTCCTCCATAGCCGTAAAGGAAAAATACGACGAGAAACCCAGGACATCAAACAGGACTCTCACGCTAGGGGTAACGCCATCCAGGTAGACCGGGACCTCCAGCTTCCTTCCCTCGATGAGGAGGTTGGTGAGGGTAGCCACTCCCATAGAGGAGATATGCTTGAGGCCCCCCAGGCCAATCACCAAGGCGCCTTGGCCCCGGGCTTCCCTCAGGGCCAGGGAGGACAGGATGAGGAAATCCGCCGAATTCTCCTGGTCGAGGACCCCGTCGACGGCCAGAAAGAGGCCTTTGGGGCTGGCACTGGAAGATGCCGACACCCTGGTGTCGGGCCACCGGGCCTCAAAGGCCCTCAGGGCGGAGGCCAGGTCGGTCTGCCTTCCCAATCCTCCTGAGCCTCCCTTGGATCTCACAGGATTCTCGTCGTCACGAGGGTGACATCGTCGGAAAATACCTTGGTCTGCGAACTGGCCATGACAGCCTCAATTACCCTCTTGTTGAAATCCGGCCCGTCCGCCGTAGTCTTGACGATCCGCGCGACATCGACATTCTCGCAAGACCCATCAGGCCCGGCCAGCTCCACAAGGCCGTCGCTGTAGGCAAAGAGGAGATCCCCCTTGCGCAGCTCCTCGACGCTAACCTGGTACTCGACGGAATCCGCATAGCCCAGGCTGGGACCCGAGACCTGGAGCTCCTTGACGCCCCCCCCCGGAGACAAGGAGGGGATGGCAGTGGCCGGCGTTGACATAGGTGAGGGTTCCGGTCTGGGGATCGAGGAGGCCCACGAAGAAGGTGATGATGATGTCCGCGGTCCGGCGGAGCTCAAAATTCATGCGCTCGTTGAGCCAGGCCAGGAAAGCCCCGGGCATGAAATTCCTGCCCGCGACAGCCCGCATATACTCGGGATAGATCACGGCCTTGAGGATGCCCGTGATAAAGGCGGCCCGGATCCCGTGGCCGGCCACGTCCCCGACCAGGAGGACGTAGCGGCCCTTGCCCATATCGATCATGTCGTAGTAGTCCCCCCCGCAATACATGCCGGGAAGGGGCTCGTAGCTGGTCTCAAAGCTCACTCCCTCGGGATGGTCGAGGCTGGGCTTGAGGAAGGCCCTCTGCATCTCCCCGGCCCAGCGAAGCTCCTCCTCCACGGTCTTGGCCCGGGCGGCGGCGTCGGCCCTGAAGCGCTGGGCCTCGAGGCATTTGTCCAGCTCGGCGACAAGGTAGTCCTGGTCCCAGGGCTTGAGGATATAGCTGTAGATCCCCGCCCTCACCGCCTTCATTAGCTCCTGGACCTCGGAAAAGCCCGTGAGGAGGATGGTGAGAATCCAGGGATAGAGATCCTTTACCTTTAGGAGAAAATCCGACCCGAGCATCACGGGCATCCTTAAGTCAGAGACGATCACCACCACCTGGCCCGCCGAGGCCTCGAGGAAGCCGAGGGCCTCGATGGCCGAATCGGCCGTCCGTATCTCGACCCTGCGCTCGACGGCCCAGAAATGGAGGCCTCGGCGCAGGGAGGACAGGATATTGGCTTCGTCGTCCACAAACAGGACAATATCTTTGCCGTGCTCTTGAGTGGCCATGGCTAAAGTATAGGTTTCACGAGCCAAAGCGCAAGCCACGGGCCGGGCCATCCCTGGGCTCGCCGGAAAGGCCCTTTTCCTTGACAGGCCAAATGCCTTGGCTAGGCTTATATCAGCTTGGAATGGCCCCCGGACCATCAGGCAGGAGGCGTGGCATGAATCCCGGCAAGCCTGAGACCACCGCATCTGGAGACTCGGCCGCGACCATCCTCGTGGTGGACGACTCGACGGAGAACCTGACTGTCCTTGGGGAGCTCTTGCGGTCCCACTATCGGGTAAGGGTGGCGAATTCCGGGGAAAAGGCCCTCAAGGCCGCGGCCGCGGCCTCGGCCCCCCGGCCCGACCTTATCCTTCTGGACGTGATGATGCCCGGGATGGATGGCCACGAGGTCCTCCGCCGCCTTCGCGCCGAGGAGGACACCCGGAGCATACCCGTGATCTTTGTGACCGCGATGGATGGCACCGAGGACGAGGAGTCTGGCCTCGCCCTCGGGGCCGTCGATTACATCGTCAAGCCCATCAACCCCGCCATCGTCCTGGCCCGAGTCAGGACCCAGCTCGAGCTCAAGGCGGCCAGGGATCGCCTGGCCAACCAGAACGAGTGGCTCGAGAAGGAGATCGCCGAGCGGATGAAGGAAAACCTCCTCATCCACGCCCAGTCCGTCCGGGCCCTGGCCTGCCTCGCCGAGGCAAGGGACAATCAGACAGGCCAGCACAAAGTGAGGACCCAGACCTTTGTGGGCATCCTGGCCCACTACCTTTCGGACCACCAGCGCTTCAAGGAGGCCCTGGCCGGGGACAGGCTCGAGATGCTGATCCGGGCGGCCCCCCTCCATGACATAGGCAAGGTCGGCATCCCCGACATGATCCTCCTCAAGCCAGGCAAGCTCACTCCGGAGGAGTTCGGGATCATGAAGACCCACACCACCATCGGGGCCGAGGCCATAAGCCGGGCCATGTCCCAGACCCTGGCAGGAGTCGAGGTCTCCACGGCCGGCCAGGCGGGAAGGGCCTTTATCCTCCTCCAGCTCGCCCAGGAGATATCCTTTACCCACCATGAGAAATGGGACGGCTCAGGCTATCCCGCCGGCCGGGCCGCGAACTCCATCCCCGTGGCCGGCCGCCTCATGGCCATCGCCGACGTCTTTGACGCCCTCACGAGCAAGCGGGTCTACAAGAAGGCCCTGGACGTCGAGGAAGCCACGAGCATCATCTGCCAGGCCCGGGGCACCCACTTTGACCCCGATGTCGTGGATGCCTACCTGGCCTGCAAGACCCAGTTTGTCCGCGTGGCCGAGCGCTACTCCGATTCAAGGCAATTAGGCGGATCCTAGGGGGAAAAAGGCCATGCTTGAGGAAGTCAGCTACCTTGGGGACCTGGAGGGAGGGAGACTGGCTTCCCTCATGGATTCCTGGCAGGACGATTCAGCGGAGCGAGGAGTCCTGGCCATTGTCGCCGAGGCTTCCCTGGTCGCCCGGGGCATCGCCCAGGCGAAACGGCCAGCCTCGGGCTCGGCCCCG
>JAKPBN010000266.1 GCA_029778945.1 Spirochaetota bacterium | reverse complement strand
GGATGCCCCCGGCCAGGCGGTCAAGGTGGGCACCTACGGGATGATCAAGGGAGCCCCGGCCTTTATCCTTGGGGCCGTGGAAGTCCTGCCCTTTGCCAACGTGGCCTTTGGCTATTGTCTCGAGGGTATTGTTCTCCGGGCCGCCGAGCTGGGCCTGGGTACCTGCTGTCTGGGCGGGGGCCTGCGCCGGGGCCTGGTGGGGGAAATCCTCTCCCTTGGGCCCAACGAGATGGTGCCCTGCATCACGCCGATCGGGGCGCCGGCGGACAAGAGGAGCCTCATGGACCGCATTGTCCGGTCCAGCGCCAAGGGGGACAGCCGCAGGCCAGCCCGGGAGCTATTCTTCGAGGGCGAGCCCGGCCATCCCCTCGAGCTTGGGGCCGGAAGCCCCTGGACGCCGGTCCTCGAGGCAGTCCGCAAGGCTCCCTCGGCCTCCAACAAGCAGCCCTGGCGGATCGTCAAGAGCGGCTCCGCCGCCACTCCGGTTTTCCACCTCCTCCTCGACGAGGACAAGGCCTACAACTCCATGATGGGAGAAGTGAAGATCCAGAATGTCGATATGGGCATAGCCATGCGTCACTTTGAGGTCGAGGCGAGGAACCAGGGACTCTCCGGATCCTGGCGCCGCCTGCCTTCGACCCCTCTGGCGGAGAGCGCCCCGATCTCGTATATAGCGACCTGGGCGCCCTGAGGGAGCCGCGACCCGGCTTGGCGAATTTGCCTCGCCGGGCGCCAAGTATTACTATTTATATAATTCTTAGTTCCGGAGGCATTCAATGATTTCCAAGAAGATGGCTGATAGGATCAACGAGCAGATAAACCGTGAGATGTACTCCGCCTATCTCTACATGGCCATGTCGGCCAAGATGTCCGAGGCCGGTTACAAGGGCGTGGCCAAGTGGCTGATGATCCAGTACCACGAGGAGATGTTCCACGCGATGAAATTCTATTCCTACCTCGAGGACCAGGGCGCCTCCGTGGAGCTCAAGGCCCTGGCCAAGCCCGAGGTCAGCGAGAAGACCGTGAAGGACATCTTTGTGAAGGTCCTGGAGCATGAGAAGTCCGTGACCAAGTCGATCCATGAGCTGGCTGCCCTGGCCCTCGAGGAAAAGGACTATGCCACCCAGGGTTTCGTGGCCTGGTATGTGAACGAGCAGGTCGAGGAAGAGAAGAATGCCTCGGAGCTGCTCCAGACCCTCGACCTCGTGGGCAACTCGGCCCAGGGTGTCTTCCTGGTCAATATCGAGCTGGGAAAGCGCAGCCTCTCCGTTCCCAGTGACTTCTCCGCGATGGGTGGCCACTGAGACTCGGGATCGGGCCGGTGTCTTGTTAGGTAGTAACGCCCCTTTCGGCACCGCCTGAAACTGTGTATCCTCCTCGCTGTGGGCTCCCCCAAGGATGCCCATGACGAGGAGGTTCCACTTGTACCTGAGCACCCGGAGCCCGGCCGGCCCGGTCAGCGCCGCCAAGGCCTTGGTGGAGGGCCTGGCCCCTGACGGGGGCCTTTTTGTGCCCGAGTCCTTTCCCGGCCTCGACGCCCGCCTCCTCTCCCCCGAGCCCCTGGCCTATGCCGAGCTCAGCCGCCTCCTCCTAGGGCCATGGTTTCCGGAATTCTCGGCTTCAGACCTTGGGACTGCCACCGCGGCGGCAGCCTCCCAGTTCCCGGCCACGCCGGCCCCCCTCGTGGCCGCCGGCGAGCTCCGGATCCTCGAGCTCTTCCATGGCCCCACCCTGGCTTTCAAGGACTTTGCCCTCTCCCTGATGGGCGACCTCCTGGGCTTGGCCAGGAAGGCCCAAGGCGCCAAGGAGGAGATCCTCATCCTTGTGGCCACCTCGGGGGACACGGGCAAGGCGGCCCTCCAGGGCTTTGCCGGCCGCGAGGGCATCCGGGTCCTGGTCTTCTATCCCAGCGAGGGCGTGAGCGGGATCCAGCGCCTCCAGATGCTCACCCACGAGGCCGCCAATGGAAAGGTGGTGGGCATCCGGGGCAACTTTGACGATGCCCAGCGGGGGGTAAAGGCCCTCTTCTCCGACCGGGGCCTTGCCTCCGACCTGGCGGCCCGGGGCATTTGCCTGGGTTCGGCCAACTCGATCAACATCGGCCGTCTCGTGCCCCAGGCCGCCTACTATGTCCAGGCCTGGAGGGCCCTGAGGGATCGGGGCGAGCTGGGCCGGGACGGGACCTTTGACGTGGTGGTGCCCACGGGCAATTTTGGGGACGCCCTCGCGGCCTGGTACGCCAAGCAGGCCGGACTTCCCCTAAGACGCATCCTCGTCGCCACCAATGAGAACAGGGTCCTGGACGATTTTTTCCGGACCGGCACCTGTGACCGGAGGCGGGACTTCCATGTGACCACCTCCCCCTCGATGGATATCCTGGCGGCCTCCAACCTGGAGCGCCTCGTCTTCGAGGCGACGGGCCGGGATCCCCTTCGCACGGCCAACCTCATGGCGGACTTTGCCCGGGATGGCAGCTTTGCCCTGGCCCCTTCCGAGCGCGCCTTCCTCAAAGATTTCGAGAGTGGCTCGGCCACCGATGCCGAGGCCGCCGCCGAGATTGGCCGGAGCTTCCGGGACGCGGGTTATCTCATGGATCCCCACACGGCCTGCGCGGTCTCCACCTGGAGAAAGCTGGGGGGAGTGGACCGCGAAAGGCCCTGTGTCGTCCTGTCCACGGCTAGTCCCTTCAAGTTCCCCGCCTCGGTCTGCCGGGCTATCGGCCTTGGGGCCGAGGGCGACGAGGTGGCCACGGCCAGGGCCCTCGCGGCCGCAGCCGGGCTTGCCCTGCCTGCCTCCCTGGAGGCCCTTCCCGGCCTGGCCCTCCGCCACCGGGACATCGTGGGCATCGAGGGCCTCGAAACCACCCTGCGGGCCCTCGTCGGCCTCAGTCCCCGGACTAGGCCATGATCCGGATCCGTGTGCCCGGGACGAGCGCCAACCTCGGCCCCGGCTTCGATGCCCTGGGCCTGGCCCTGAATATCTACAACTGGTACGAGGTCGAGGACTGCCCCGGCGGGGATTCCTCCTGCATCGAGGGCTGCCCCGAGGAGCTCGCCGGGGAGGACAACCTCTTTCTCGTGGCCTTCCGCCGGGGCCTCTCGGCCTTGGGTCTCCAGGCCTTTCCCATACAGGTCCGCATAGAAGCCCGCATCCCCATAGCCCGGGGCCTGGGCTCAAGCTCGGCCTGCATCGTGGGGGGCCTCGTGGCAGCCTCGGTCCTCGGGGCGGCTAGGCTGGGCCGGGAGGAGGGGCTCTCCAAAGAGCAGATCCTCGACCTCGCCTCGGCCCTGGAGGGGCATCCGGACAATGTGGCCCCCGCCATCTATGGGGGCTTCCGCGCCTCGGCCTGGGATGGCCTCAAGGCCCGCTCCCTAGGTAGGCCCCTGGGCCGGCCCGTGGGCCAGGAGCCCGGCCAGGTCCTGGATTTCTACGCCCTGGTGCCGCCCTTTGCCCTGGAGACCCGAGTAGCCAGGGCTGCCCTGCCCAAGGACGTGGCCTTTGGGGATGCGGTCTTTAACCTGGGGAGGGCCTCCCTCGTGACGGCGTCTTTTATGGCCGGGGACTGGTCATGCCTATCCATGGGCCTTGAGGATCGACTCCACCAAAACTGGCGGGCGCCCCTTATCCCGGGATACTATGAGGTGGTGGGTGCCGCCAGGGCTGCCGGGGCAGCCGGAGTCTACCTTTCCGGGGCAGGCCCCACTATCATGGTACTAGGGCTCAGGGATCGGATGGGCCGGGACCCAGGAAGCCTGCGGGCCAGCCTTGAGGCCGTGGCCGCCGCCCAGGAAAACGGTCCCTGGACGTGCCTCGCCCTCGCCGCCGACGATGACGGAGCCCTCGTGGAGGATTGATGCCAAACCGCAAGCCCTCGGACCTTGTGATCCTGATAACCGGAGCCACTTCGGGCCTGGGAAAGGCCCTG
>JAKPBN010000262.1 GCA_029778945.1 Spirochaetota bacterium | reverse complement strand
GCCCTTCCTGGGCCATGAAGAGGATTTTGACACCTACATAGGCACCAACACCTCCTCCCGCAAGGCCGGCCAGCTGATCGCTGACGGCAGGTCCTGCGTCTATTACGTGGACGGTCCTGGCTTCCGAGGGCTCACCGTCGTGGGGGATATGAGCCCGATTGAGGACTTAGGGATCAAGGCGGCCCTCTGGAGAGAGGGCTGGGAAGCTTATTATCCCCTTGGCCCAGGGGATCCGGATTTTGCCGTCTTCCACTTTCGCGCCCTCAGGGCCCGCCACTATCACGGCCTCCGGGTCACCGAGCTGGACCTGGGCCGACAGGCTGGGGCTAGGCCGTGACCGAGGGCGGGGGCTTTCTCCTGGGGGTGGCGGCCCGGCTCTCGGAACGCCGTTTTGGGACCCTCCTCAGGGCTGCGGGCCGTGGGGACCTGGAGGCCGGCCAGGGCCGGATTGTCTATATCCTGTGGCGGGAAGGGGAGGTATCCCAAACCGGGCTGGGGAAACTCTCGGGCCTCGACAAGTCGGGCCTAGCCCTCAATCTCCGCCGCCTCGAAGCCGCAGGCTATGCCACGCGGCGGCCCGATCCCGCCGACGCCCGGAAGGTGCTGGTTTCCCCTGGCCCCTCGGTCAAGAAGGCCCTCGCGCGATTTGCCTCGGTGAGCTCGGAGATGGAAGGGCTGTTTTACGCAGGATTTTCCGCCAAGGACCGCAGGGCCTTTGAGGCCTATCTCCACAGGATCATCGCAAACCTGGGCGGGGAATAGCCCCCAAGGAAAGGGGCCCGCGACACCTTCTCCGGCCCTGCAAGCCTCCATTCTCCTAAACCCATATCCCTTAATGACCAGAAGGGTAGCGGCCGCCAAGCTCGGTACCCAGGAGATAAACCCCGTGCCCGGGCGTTTTATAAATAGCGCCGCGGCGGGGGTGACTCAGGCGGGGAACCCCGGCGAAGCCCCGGGGCTCCCCGCCTGAGCCAGGCCCACCGCCGGGCAATGTATAAAAAACGTTCGAGAGAGGCTCTTCCCCTCGGCCCCATCTTTGCTACCGCCCTTCTGGCCGTTATACTCATCCTCATGGCTGAGTTTGTCCACCTCCACAATCATTCGGATTTTTCCCTTCTCGACGGCGCCGCTTCGGTCTCTGGGATGGTCGCCAAGGCCAAGGGCCTGGGGATGCCCGGCCTTGCCCTGACCGATCATGGGAACATGTTTGGCTCGGTAAAGTTCTATGACACCTGCAAGGACCAGGGGATAAACCCCATAGTCGGCTCGGAGTTCTATGTAGCCGGGGGCGGCCGGACGGAAAAGACCGGGACTGAGAACGGCAATAAGTACTGGCACCTCCTCCTCCTGGCCCAGAACGAGACGGGATACAAGAATCTTCTCAAGCTTTCCTCCGCGTCCTTCACCGAGGGCTACTACTACAAGCCCCGGATCGACGAGGCCCTCCTCTCCGCCCATTCCGAGGGCCTCATCTGCTCCTCAGCCTGCCTGGGCGGGGAGATCCCAAGCCTCCTCCTGATGGGCCGGGAGGCCGAGGCCGAGCGCAAGGCCCGGTGGTATGCCGAGCTCTTTGGCAAGGACCACTATTACCTTGAGCTCCAGGACCACGGGATACCCGAGCAGAAGGTCGCCAACAAGGCCATCGTCGCCATGGCAAAAAAGCTTGGCCTTCCCCTGATCGCGACCAACGACATGCACTACCTCGACCGCACTGACGCCGAGGCCCACGACGCCCTCCTGTGCATAGGCACCAACCGCAAGGTGACCGATTCCTCCCGCATGCGCTTCCATGCCCCGGAGTTCTACATGAAGACGGCCGAGGAGATGGCCGCCCTCTTTCCCGAGACTCCCGAGGCCCTATCCAATACCCTGCGCATCAACGAGATGGTAAAGCTGGAGATCGCCTATCCTGGCCCCCTCCTGCCGGACTACGAGATACCCAGGGAATTCCCCAGTCCCGAGGAGTACCTGCGCCACCTCACCTATGAGGGCATGAAGCGGCGCTATCCCTCCATCACTCCGGAGATCAAGGCCCGGGCCGACTACGAGCTCGACGTGATCATCAACATGAAGTTCACGGGCTACTTCCTCATCGTCTGGGACTTTATCAACTGGGCCAAGGAGCACGACATCCCCGTGGGGCCCGGCCGCGGCTCCGGGGCCGGCTCCATCGTCGCCTACTCCCTGAGGATCACCGACATCGACCCCCTGCGCTATAACCTGCTATTTGAGCGCTTCCTCAACCCCGAGCGCATCTCCATGCCGGACTTTGACATAGACTTCTGCTTCGAGCGCCGGGGCGAGGTCATAGACTATGTCACCCGCAAGTACGGGGCCGAGCGGGTGGGCCAGATAGTCACCTTCGGGACCCTCAAGGCCAAGGCCGTGATCAAGGACGTTGCCCGAGCCATGGACATATCCTTCGAGGACGCCAACAACATAGCCAAGCTCGTCCCCGAGGATCCCAAGATGACCCTCAAGAAGGCCTTCGAGCAGGAGCCCAAGCTCAAGACCCTCGCCGAGGAGCCCCGCTACCACGACCTCTTCGCCGTGGCGGGCAAGCTGGAGAACAAGAACCGCCACACTTCCTTCCACGCCGCGGGCATCGTGATCGGCAAGACTCCCCTGACCGACTATGTCCCCCTCTTCAAGGATCCCAAGTCGGGCATCGTGGCCACCCAGTTCACGATGGACTACCTGGAGAAGTGCGGCCTTGTGAAGATGGACTTCCTGGGCCTCAAGACCCTGACCCTGATCAAGCACGCGATCGACCTGATCCGCAAGCGGGGCATCGAGGTCGAGGAGGACAAGATCCCCGAGGACGACGCCAAGACCTTCCAGCTCCTCGGGGAAGGCAAGTCGACGAGCGTCTTCCAGTTCGAGTCCTCGGGCATGCAGGGCATCCTCAAGCAGGCCAAGCCCTCCTGCATGGAGGACCTGATCGCCCTCAATGCCCTCTACCGCCCGGGTCCCATGGCCTATATCCCCCAGTTCATCGACTCCAAATGGGGCCGGACCCCCATAACCTATCCCGACCCCTGCCTCGAGCCCATCCTCAAGGAGACCTACGGAGTCATCGTCTACCAGGAGCAGGTCATGCAGGTCGCCCAACGCATCGGCGGCTACAGCCTGGGCCAGGCCGACCTCTTGCGCCGCGCCATGGGCAAGAAAAAGCTCGAGGTCATGCAGAAGGAAAAGGAGAAATTCGTCGAGAGCGCGGTCAAGAACGGCTTCAAGGCCGCGGACGCCGACCGCATCTTTGAGATCCTCATCCCCTTTGCGGGCTACGGCTTCAACAAGTCCCATGCCGCGGCCTATTCCGTGGTCGCCTACCGCACGGCCTGGCTCAAGGCCAACTACCCGGCGGAATTCATGGCCGCCAACCTCACCAATGAGATCAACAACACGGACAAGCTGACCGAGTACATCAGTGAGGCCCGGTCCATGGGCCTCGAGGTCGAGCCTCCTTCGGTCAACCATTCCGAGGCCTTCTTTACCGTCGTCGAGGGCAAGATCGTCTATGGCCTCCTGGGGATCAAGGGCGTGGGCGAGGGCCTGGCCAAGGCCGTGGTCGCCGAGCGGGAGTCCCACGGTCCCTTTACGGGCTTTATGGACTTTATCGAGCGCCTGGGCACGGGGACGATGAACAAGAAGACCCTCGAGTGCCTCGTCCACTCGGGCTGCTTTGACTCCTACGGCAACACGAGGCTCGAGCTTGTGCGGAACATCGAGCGGGCCGTCGACTATGCCGCGAGAAAAGAGGAGGCCGGGCGCTACGGCCAGGTTTCCCTCTTTGACACCTGCGAGGAGGAGGAATTCCCCCCCTTTGTCCTCGAGCGGTCCGAGGAGTATCCTCGGGCCGACCTCCTTGAGCTGGAGAAGGGCCTCCTGGGCTTTTACTTCTCGGGCCACCCCATGGACGAGTACAAGAAGCTCTGGGAACGCTGCGCCGACGCTGATTTCGCCCATCCCGAGCGGGCCAACCCCGAGCGCCTCTATACGACCATAGCCATGCTCAAGGAATTCCGGGAGATCATCACCAAGACGGGCAAGAAGATGGCCTTTGGGGCCATCGAGGACTTCGTGGGCTCCATCGAGATTGTCTGCTTTTCGGACATCCTGGAAAAATACCGGGACCGCCTCGTCGTGGACAAGGTCCTCTGCCTCAAGGGCAAGATCGACCTTACCCGCTCGGTCCCGAGCCTCAAGGTCGAGGAGATCCTCGACCCGGACTCCCTGCGGGACAAGTCCTGGAGGGAGGTCCATGTGCGCCTCGTGCCCGGAGTCTCCTCCGAGGACGAGTTGTACGATCTTAGGGACCTCCTCTTCGAGGCCCATGGGCCCTGCGCCGTCTACTTCCATGTGCCCGTGGGGGAGGCCGGAGAGGCCCTGGTGAGGGCCAATCCCCAGATCACCTGCTCCTTTTCCGAGGACCTTCTAGAGCGGCTCAAGGCCACCAAGGGCGTCGTGGAGGCTTGGCGGGACTAGGGTCCCGCCTGCGGGACTAAGGGGCCTCCTCTCGTGGGCTAGCCCAGGCTCAAGCGCCGGGCCGGGCTGGCAGGCGTATCCCCACCATGCGCCACAATCCTCACGATCTATTTTCCCCTTCCCTGGAAGGACCCGAGTCAGGGGCAGCCAGGCCGGCTTCTCCAGAGGCCGGGCGGGAGGAGGCCCGGGCCCTCGCGGCCCGGCTCCGGGGCGAGGTCCATGAGCGGGGCCTTGCCATCCTTGAGCGGCTTGCGGCCTGGTTTAACCCGGGTTCCCTCGCCGTCCTCGCCCTGGCCGCCATCCTTGCGGCCTTTCTGGCCCAGGGCTGCGCCCCTCCCGGGCCCCGGGCCTCGGTGACTGTCCTTGACTGCTCGGTCCTGGCCGGTCCTCCCCCCATCCTCCGCCTGACCTATCGCCTCGAAGTGGGCGAGGGGCCGGCCCTGAGCCGCTATGGCCTCACCCTCCATGCGCGAACCGATGCCGGGGAATACTGGGCGAGCGAGCTTGTGTCCGAGGACCTGCCTCCGGGCTCGGCTATCAGCTGCCAGCGGGACATCGAGCTCCGGGGCCCGGGGGAGGTGATCCTGGACTATGAGATTGTGGATCTCTGGTATGATTGAAGGAGAGCCAGGCCCTAGGGGAGGACAAACCCCGCCAGGTCCTTCCAGGCGGAAAAGACAAAGTCGGCTCCCCGCATGAGGGAGGGCGGCCCGGACCTGGCCGGTCCGCCTCGGTCTATCCTCAGGGCTACAGCCATGCCGGCCGCCTTGGCTCCCGCAACGTCATAGCGAACCGAGTTGCCCACATAGAGGATGGACTCCGGGGCCTTGCCCAGGCGGCGGGCCAAGTCGAGGAAGGGCAGGGGCGCGGGCTTGAGCCGCCCGCAGGCCTCGGAGGTCAGGGCCAGGGGGAGGAGGTCGGCCAGGCCCAGGTGGGCGATCTTGGCCTGGGCGGGAAAGTCCGAGAGGGCGGCCATGGGGAGGCCCGCGGCCTTCAGGGCCTCGAGGCAGGCCCTTGTGCCCGGGTAGAGCTCGACCTCCCGGAAGCGGGCCTCCAGCTCGGTATAGACCAGCTTGTCCGCCAGGGCCAGGGCCCTGGCCGGCTTGATGCCGAGGTATCGGCCGATAAGGCTGGCTTGGCGGAGGCGGAAGGACTCAAGGTCCTTAGGTCCCTCGCCCTGGGCCAGGGCCTCCCTGTGGAGGATCGACCGGGCCCGGGAAAAGGCCAGGAGGAAGGGTCCATGCCTCAGGGCAAAGGGCAGGAGGAGGCGGTGGAGGCCGGCGTCGGGATAGAGGGTCCCGTCGATGTCAAAGGCGATCGCGGAATAAGCCACGGCTCACCTATAATCCAAAGCGCACATCCTGTCTAGACTATGCGGCGCGGGTCTGGCGCCTTGCCTAGGGCAGTGTGGCGGCCCTTGCCCGGCGGCCAGCCTCGGTTATACTGGTGTCTATGGAGATCCGAGGAAAGGCCAGCTCCTCCCCCAGCCAGGTCCTGGCCGGGCTGAGGCGGCGGATGCGCAAGGTTTTCGATTCCCTGGATTCCCGCCCCTACCTGGGCGAGGAGGAACGGTGCGAATTCCGCTTTTACCATGCCTTCTTTGAGTCCGAGCTCGACCGGATCGGGGACAAGCTCCGGGAAGGGCGGATCAGGCCCCTGGACCTGCGGGGCTTCCCCCGGACCCTGAACTATCCCGAGGGCCCTGCCCGGGTCGGGATTTTTATCGGCTCCTTCGATCCCTTCCAGATGACCCACCTTGCGGCGGCCCTCCGCTTTATGGCCGCTCCCAACGCCGAGGTGGACATTGTCTATGTCGTCCCCGAGGGGAGCGTCAATCCCCAGAAGCCCAACAAGAGCGAGTATGCCTTTCGCTATGACCTCCTGAGTCTCCAGCTCCACAAGGTTTTCCGCCCCCTCATCCTCCCCCTCGACATAGGTGGCGGGAGGGACACGATCGGCATTGTCAACAGCCTGATCGACCTCCACGCGGGGCGGGCCCTCAAGCTTACCCACCTCATCGGCTCGGACACCCTTCCGGTGGCCACCCGCTTCCTCCCTGAGGACCTGGAGATCTGGAACGCCCGGGCCGTGGAAAAGGGGGTCGCCCTGGACCATGGCATCCATGTCCATCGCCGGGATGCCCTGGATGCCCTCGAGCCCTATGGCGCGACCATCCAGTCCCTCGGGGTCCGCTTTACCGTGGACGACAAGGTCATGGGCTCCCCCTCCTCCACGGACTTCCGGGCCTCCCGGCACATCACGATTGTCTTTCCCACCGACGAGGTCCTCTCCCGCCTCGAGCTGCTCTTCCGCTACGGGATGAACCGCTCGTGGATGTTCGGCGAAACCGGGCCCTCCAGCGCCACCTGCAACGACTACGAGATATAGAGCCAGGAGGAGATAGGATGCCCGAAGATAGGACCGAGAGCTACCTTGAGGGGCTCCGCTTCGAGTGGAAGGATATCGATTTTTCGGCTACGGCCCAGGCCAGGAAGCTGGCGGCCCCTCCCCTGGAAAAGCCCTATGGAAAGGATAGGCCCCTCGTGCGGCTGCCCCCGATCGAGGCTATCGAGAAGCCTGGGCTCTCCCTAGTGGACGCGATCCTGGCCAGGAAGAGCCGCCGGAAATTCTCGGGCGAGGCCCTTTCCTTGCAGGAGCTGGCCCTTCTCCTCTACTGCACCCAGGGGGTCAAGTCCCAAAACGAGCGCCGCAGCCTGAGGACCGTGCCCTCAGGGGGAGCCCGCCATGCCTTTGAGACCTATCTCTACCTGGAGCGGGTTGACGGCATAGGGCCGGGCCTCTATCGCTATCTGGCCCTCGAGCACGCCCTCGTCCTCGAACGGGAGCTGGACGGCGCAGACAGGGCTAGCCTTGACGAGGCCCTCAATGGCCAGCTCTATGGCGCCGCCGCCTATTTTATCTGGACGGCGCTGCCGGAGCGGATGGCCTGGCGCTATTCCTTTGCCGCGGCCAAGCTCCTGGCCCTCGACGCGGGCCATGTCTGCCAGAATCTCTACCTCGCCTGCGAGGCTATCGCCTGCGGGACCTGCGCGATCGGGGCCTACGACCAGGCCAAGATGGATGCCTTCCTGGGCCTGGACGGCAGGCTGGAATTCGCGGTCTACATGGCCCCCGTGGGCAAGATAGATCCGACTAGTTAGATTGGCAATCGCCGGAAAAAAGGAGATGGGATAGCCCGCCAGCGGGAATCCCATCCCGATATAAATTGTATCCTAACTTGCTCCTAATTTTTGCCAATAGCGCATTCTTTATTTCCCCAATGCCTCCTTCTCTGTGTCTAACGCTTCGCCTTCGGCTTCGCTAGGCCTTCGGGCTTTCGCCCTCGGCTCTGTGGCTATTCTTTTGCCGCTATGCTAGAAGCTCCTCGCGGTGTAGCTCGTGTGGAGGAGCCTGTGGGACTCGTGGCCCAGGGGCTTGCCCAGGAAGGACGAGTAGAGCTCGGCTATCGCGGGATTGTCATGGGACTTGCGCAGGTCCAGGCGGCGGTCCTCGACATAGACTGCCCCTCCCCGGGCCAGGCGCTTGGCGTCATTGGGCAAAAGGGGCTGGCCTCCGCCGCCCACGCAGCCCCCGGGACAAGTCATGATCTCGATAAAGGCATAGGGGCTTGAGCCGGCCGCTATCTCATCGAGGACAATCCGGGCGTTCTTGAGGGTGTGGGCCACGGCCACCCTCACGTCCTTGCCGCCCAGGACCACGGTCGCCTCCTTGATGCCCGCAAGGCCCCGGACGGCCTGGAACTCCAGGCCCGGCAGGGGGCGCCCCTCGACAAGCTCGTAGACCGTGCGCAGGGCCGCCTCCATGACGCCTCCCGTGGCGCCAAAGATCGTGGCCGCCCCGGTGGACCTGCCCAGGGGGTCGTCGAAGGCCTCCTCGGGGAGGCTCGCGATGTCGATGCCGGCCTCCTTGATCATCCGGGCCAGCTCCCTCGTGGTCAGGGCCCAGTCCACGTCAAAGTATGGCGCGGCCTCTCGGCCCTTGTCCTTCCACCAGGCCCAGGCGCTCCGCATCTCGGGCCTCTGGCTTTCCCGCTTCTTGGCCGTGCAGGGCATGATGGACACCACCCCTGTGGCCGCCGGGTCGAGGCCCGCCGCCTGGGCGTAGAAGGTCTTGGCCACGGCGCCGAACATCTGCTGGGGGCTCTTGCAGGACGAGAGGTGGGGAAGGAGGCTGGGGTAGTGGCCCTCGATAAAGTTGATCCAGCCCGGGGAGCAGCTGGTGATCATGGGCAGGGTGCCCCCCGTGGTGATGCGCTGGATGAGCTCGCTGCCTTCCTCCATGATCGTGAGGTCGGCCGCGAACTGGGTGTCAAAGACCCGGTCAAAGCCGAGGCGCCTCAGGGCAGCCACCATCTTGCCCGTGACAAGGCTCCCCGTGGGCATGCCCAGGGCCTCGCCTAAGGAGGCGCGTATCGCCGGAGCCGTCTGGACCACCAGGGTCTTGGCGGGGCTGCGGAGGTCCTTCCAGACCTCCCGGCTTTCGTCCTTCTCTGTGATGGCCCCCGTGGGGCAGACCACCGAGCACTGGCCGCACTGGACGCAGGCCGAGGTCGCGAGGCCGCGGTCCATAAAGGCCGCCACGTGGGTCCTGATGCCCCGGCCCGCGAACTGGATGGCGGAGACGCCCTGGATCTCGGCGCAGACCGAGACACAGCGGCCGCAGAGGATGCACTTGTCGTTGTCCCGGGCGATTCCCTCGGTGCTGAGGTCCTTGGCCTGGATCTTGCGGGTCCGGGCAAAGCGCCGCTCCCGGATCCCCATGCGCTCGGCCATGGACTGAAGCTCGCAGGCGCCGTTGCGGGCGCAGGCCAGGCAGTCCGTGGGGTGGTTCGCCAGGAGGAGCTCCACGGCCATGCGCCGGGAGGCCATCACCCGGGGGCTCGCGGTCTGGATCCTCCAGCCCTGGACGGCCTTGCTCACGCAGGCCCTGGTCAGGGCCTTGCCGCCCTCGACCTCCACGACGCAGAGGCCGCAGGAGGCGGAAGGCGTGAGTCCCTCGAGGTGGCAGAGGGTGGGGATGTCGGCCCCGGCGGCCGCGCAGGCCTCGAGGAGGCCCGTGCCCTCGGCGCAGCTCACTTCCCGGCCGTCTATCGTCATAGTTATCATTTTCTGGTCCATGGCTACCTCCCTTCCCCGGCCAGGCTGGCCTTGGCGGGTCCGCTTGCCGCGGGCCTCACATGGTCCCGGACATCGCAGCGCAGGCACCTCTTGGCCTCGATCCGGGCCTGCTCCCCGTTATAGCCAAGGGATATCTCGGCAAAGCTCCCGCTCCTGTCCTGGGGGGAGAGCTTGGCGACCTTGCCGGCCTTTTCCGTGGCCGTCTCGAGGGGCACCTTCATCTGGTAGTCAAAGCTCCTGAAGAGGGTGGCAAAGCGCTTCTTTCCGCTCAGGGCTATATCCATGGCCTCGGCGGCCCGCTTGGCCAGGCCCATGGCCTCGGCGGCGGTCGCTGGGCCCGTGACGGCGTCCCCGGCGGCATAGACCTTGGCGTTGGAGGAGCGGAAGGCAAAGTTGTCGGTCTTGACCCGGCCCGAGTGGTCGAGCTCCACCCCAATGCCCTCGATGCCCGCGGCGTCCACCTTTTCCCCTACGGCCACGATGACCGTGTCGCAGGCCAGCTCAAAGGCCTCCCCGGAGGAGACCGGGGCCGCCCTGCCCGAGGCGTCGATGTCCCCCGCGAGCATGCGCATGGCCTTGAGCGCCCTGGCCCGGCCCGTGGCGGGGTCGACTAGGACTTCCACCGGCTGGGTCATGGGCTGGATCTCGATGCCCTCCTCCAAGGCTCCCTCGAGCTCCTCGAGGTTGGCCGGCATGTCGGCCCGGCCTCGGCGGTAGACCACGGTCACATGGGCCCCCAGGCGGCGGGCCGAGCGGGCCGCGTCGATCGCGGTGTTGCCTCCGCCCACGATGACCACCTCGTCTCCCAGGGCCGGCCTCTGGCCCCGGGCCAGCTCCTCGAGGAGGACCGAGCCGTTTATCACCCCCGGCAGGGTCTCCCCGGGGATCCCGAGGCCCATGTCCTTCAGGGCTCCCACGCAGACGAGGACGGCGTCCGAGATGTCGGCGAGCCTCTCCCAGGAGAGGTCCCGGCCGACCCGGGTGTTGAAGACAAACCTCACCCCCAACTTGCGTATAAAGCCTATCTCCTTCTGGAGGACTTCCCGGGGGAGGCGGTAGGCCGGGATGCCCCAGCGGGGGATGCCCCCGGCCTCGTCCTTTTCCTCGTAGATGGTCACCTCATGGCCCAGGCGCACGAGCCAGAAGGCCGCCGCGAGACCGGCCGGGCCTCCGCCCACGATGGAGACGGTCTTGCCCGTGGCCTCGGCCTTTTCCTTGAGCAGGCGACGGTAGACCGCCCTCTCCCGCCCCATCTTGTACATGGTGTCCGCCAGGTAGCGATGGATCTCGCCCTGGGCCACCGGGTCGTCCAGCTGGTCCCGCTTGCATCTCATGCGGCAATGGAAGTGGCAGATCCGGCCTATGCTGCCCGGGAGGGGGTTTTCTCTCAGGGTGAGCTCGAAGGCCTCCTCGAGGCGGTTTTCCTTGAGGAGCTCCAGGTAGCCGGGGATGTTCATGTGCAAGGGGCAGGAATTCTCGCAGAGGGCGAGGAAGAGGCCCTCGCAGACCCCGGCCTCGCAGCGCTGCTCCCGGATGTGGCGCTCGTACTCGTCCCTGAAGTATCGCAGGGTCGTGAGGACGGGGTTTGCCGAGGTCTGGCCAAGTCCGCATAACGCGGAGTCGCGCACCGCGAGGGCCAGCTCCTCCAGGGTATCCAGGTCCTCCTCCTTGGCCTCGCCCTTGGAGACCGAGTCGAGGATGTGGAGCATCTGGGAGAGGCCCTCCCGGCAGGGGGCGCACTTGCCGCAGGACTCCCCGGCGGTGAAGCTCACAAAGTAGCGGGCCACGTCGACCATGCAGTTGTCCTGGTCCATGGCCACGAGGCCACCGGAGCCCATGATGGCCCCGAGCTTGGCCAGTTCCTCGTAGTCGATGGGAGTGGTGAAGAGGGCGGCGGGCACGCAGCCCCCCGAGGGTCCCCCGGACTGGAGGGCCTTGATCCTCTTGTGGGGGCCCGCGCCTCCGCCCATGCCATAGACGGCCGCGTCGAGGCGCTTGCCCAGGGGCAGCTCCACAAGCCCCGTGTTCTGGACCTTGCCCACGAGGGAAAAGACCTTGGTCCCCGAGCTGGAGCCTGTCCCAAAACCGGCGAACCAGTCCCCGCCCCGGGCGGCCACGAGGGGTACGTTGCACCAGGTCTCCACGTTGTTGATGTTGGTGGGACAGCCATAGAGGCCCTTCTGGGCCGGGAAGGGCGGCCGGGGCAGGGGCCTGCCGGCCTTGCCCTCGGCGCTCGCGATCAGGGCCGTCTCCTCACCGCAGACAAAGGCCCCGGCCCCGGTGGCTATCTCGAGGTCAAAGCTGAACAGGGAGCCCAGGATGTTGCGGCCCAGGATCCCGGCCTCCCGGGCGGCGGCCACGGCCTTCGTCAAGCGCTCCACCGCGAGGGGATACTCGGCCCTGACGTAGACAAGGCCTTCGGTGGCGCCCATCGCGTAGGCCCCGATGGCCATACCCTCGATCAGGGCATGGGGGTCGGACTCGATCTCGTTGCGGTTCATGTAGGCCCCGGGATCGCCCTCGTCGGCGTTGCAGATGACATACTTGCGCTCCCCCGGCGCGGCCCGCATGAGGTCCCATTTTTTCCAGGTGGGGAAGCCCGCCCCGCCCCGGCCCCGGAGCTTGGATTTTTTCATCTCTTCGATCACGGTCTCGGGCCTCATGGAGCCGAGGGCCTTGGTCAGGCCCGAATAGCCTCCGACGGCCACGTATTCGGCCAGGTCCTCGGGGACTATCATGCCCGAGTCCCGCAGGACGATCTTCTCCTGGCCCTTGAAAAAGGCCAGCTCATTCCAGGCCGGCAGGGAGGGATAGGCCTTGCCGTAGTCCATCGTGCATGTGCGGTAGTCCCAGGCCTCGATCTTGGCGTCCGCGTCGTGGGCAAGCTTGTCAAAGGCCTCGTCCGTGAGGAGGCCGCGGGCGATGCGGGGGGCCTTGGAGGTCTTGGCCCGGAGGAAGACGAGGAGGGGCTTGCCGGGCCGGTAGGCCATCACAATGGGCTCGGCCGAGCACCAGCCAAAGCAGCCCACTTCCCGGAAGACCGGCTGGGCCTGGCCAGGACCCTTCGAGCCCTGGGGCGCGGCCTCGGCAAAGGCCTCGGCGCAGGCGCGCTTGAGGCTTGCCAGGAGGGCCGCGGCGCCGTTGCCCAGGCCGCAGGTCCCGTAGCCCACTGATAGGGCCGGGACGCTTGGCTTGAGCCTCTCGAGGCCGAGGAGGCGGAGGCGTCCAAGGTCGATCGCGGGGGCCTTCATTTCCCACCTCCCTTGCCCAGGGCCGCAATGGCCGAGGCGAGGCGGCCCACGGTGATCCGGGAGTGGAGGACCCCGTCTATCTCGACGACCGGGGCCAAGGCGCATTGGCCAAAGCAGGCCACGGTCCGCACCGAGGCAAAGGCGTCGAGGCTGGTGATCGAGTTGGCCTCGTCCTCCCGGAAGCCCTCGATGCCCAGGCGGGCCAGTGCCGAGTTGAGGAGCTCCAGGGATCCCCGAGTGTGGCAGGCCGTGCCCCGGCAGACGACGATGGAATGCTTGCCCTGGGGGCTGAGGTTAAAGAAGGAGTAGAAGGTCGCCACCGAATACACCGTCGCGAGGGGGGTCTCGGTCCACTGGGCTATCCTCCTCAGGGTTTCCTCGGAGAGGTAGCGGTGCTCCTCGAGGCCCTGGGCATCCTCGAGAATCCCGAGGAGGGCTCCAGGCCTGCCTTTGCGGGCCTCGATGATCTTATCCAGGTTGGGGGGGGCGCTAGAAAGGGTCGTAGTCATCGCAGGATCCTTTTTCCGAAGATCGGCTGCACAACGACGAAGTAGGACGGGGGGTCTTTGGTGTGGTAGGTCTAGGCTCAGTGTAGTGGCTTTCCTGGATCTGTCAAGAAAAATATATAGATTCAGATAGCACGATATAGCTATTATTTAATAACGACACAAAGTGGCATTTATATTAATAAAAATATATCCATAAAAAAATCACGGCTTGCGGGCTTTGACAGGTGGGTATAGCATTTGATCGATGAGCTTCCCAGGTTCCCTCCCGGCCGAGGGCGGCAAGCCCCCCCGGTTTTTCTCACCCGTAGTGGACCATGTGGCCCGGCGGATGAGGAGGGTCTTTGATTCCCTGGATGCAAGGCCCTATCTGGGGGAGGCGGAAAGGCTGGAATTCCGCCACTACCTCGCCCTTTTTGAGGGCTTCCTCTCGAGGATCGACGCCAAGGTCGCCGCGGGAACCCTGCGGCCCCTGGACCTCAAGGGCTTTCCCCAGGTCCTCAACTACCCCGGCTATGTGGCCCGGGTGGGGATCTTTATAGGCTCCTTTGACCCCTTCCAGATGACCCATCTCGCGGCGGCCCTCCGCTTTCTCGCCTCCCCGGCCTCGAACTCAGACCTGGTCTTTGTCGTCCCCGAGGGGAGCGACAATCCCCGGAAGCCCAAGAAAAGCGAGTACCATTTCCGCTATGAGCTCCTCCGCCTCCAGCTCGAGAAAGTCTTTTCCCCCCTTGTGGTCCCCTTAAACCTGGGCTCGGGGGTGGATACCATAGGCATCGTGGAGCGCCTCATCGACCTCCATCCCGGGGCTAGTCTCGAGCTCACCCATGTCCTGGGCTCGGACAGCCTCCCGGTGGCGGCCTCCTTTCTGGAGCTCGACCTGGAAGCCTGGAAGTCCCGGGCCGCCCAGCGCCGGGTGGACTTTGACCATGGCCTCTTTGTCGCCCTCAGGGATGCCACGGACCTTGTGGATGCCTACGAGGCCAGGGTGAGGGCCTTGGGCTGCCGCTTTGCCGTGGATGACAATATCCTGGCCTCGCCCTCCTCCACGGACTTCCGCTCCTCCCGCCATGTCACGATTGTCTTTCCCACGGACGAGGTTCTCTCCCGCCTGGAGCTCCTCTTTCGCTACGGGATGAACCAGAGCTGGATGTTCGCCCCCCCGCCTGCGCCAGCGGGCTCAAGCAACGATTTCGAGATATGAGAAGAAGAGAGAGATGAGTAAGCCACAGAGCCGAGGCCTAGGCCGAGGCTTAGCGAAGCAGCAGGCGTAGCGTTAGGCACAGAGACACAGAGGGGTGAGTGGGAGAGATGAAGAGTGATGTGTCCTCTCGAAATCCGGATAGCGGAAAAATTGCCATAAGCGATAGCTTCGAGCTAATTAGGTACTTTTTTCCCAAGTTATCCTTTTTGATTCATCCCTCTTTGAATCGCTCTGTGCCTCTGTAGCCAATTTCTCTCCTCCCTTGCTTTTAGCCGGTGGGGCGGGCTAGAGTATGGGCAGAACACTTAGGAGAATACCTATGAAAATGATTTTCCTGGGCCCCCCCGGAGCGGGCAAGGGCACCCTCGCCGACCTTGCGGTCGATTTGCTCAAGATCCCCCACATCTCCACGGGCGACCTCTTCCGGGCCGCGGTCAAGGAGGGGAGCCCCCTCGGACTCAAGGTCAAGGATATCCTGGCCTCGGGGGGCCTTGTCCCCGACGCCCTCACCATCGAGATTGTCCGGGAGCGCCTCGGGAAGTCCGACTGCCAGAAGGGCTGGATCCTGGACGGCTTTCCCAGGACCATCCCCCAGGCCGAGGCCCTCGAGGCCCTCGAGCCCGCGGACAAGGCGGTGAACTTCCACGTGGCCGACGAGGTCGTGATTGGCCGCCTGTCCACCCGCAGGGTCTGCAGGGCCTGCGGCAAGATCTACAATGTGCGCAACATGAAGCCCAAGGTCGAGGGCGTCTGCGACGCCTGCGGCGGCGAGGTCTACACGCGGGATGACGACAAGGAGCCCTCGATCAAGACCCGCCTGGACAACTACAACAAGCAGACCGCCCCCCTGATCGACTGGTTCGGGGCCAAGGGCAAGCTCGTCACCATCGACGGGGTGGGCGAACCCGCCCTCGTCCTCGAGCGCTTCAAGGCGGCCCTGGGCATCAAGTAGCACCTTGGCGTGAGAGGCCGGCCGGGGTAGAATCGCCCATGCGGAAAGCCCCGGCCCTTCTCATCCTCCCTGCTCTGTTCCTCCTCCTCGCGGCCCCCCTCGTGGCCCAGGGCTTGGGAGATTCTTCAGCCAACTTCGAGGGCGCGCTCGTTCTCCCCGCCGGCCCCACGCCCCTAAGTCTGCGGCTTCTTGAGGACGGGGGGGGACTCATCGATCTCCCGGGCCAGGGCATCTATGGCTATCCCCTCTCGGCCCTCGAGGCAAGCCAGGACTCCCTGCGCTTTTCCGTGGGCCTCCCGGGGGATGCCTCGGGCTGGTTCAGCTTTGAGCTCCGCAAGGCGCCCGGCGCGGGCCCCGGCCAGACTGGCCGCTTCCAGGGCCGCTTCAAGGGCTCCGGCGGCTCGGGGGAGGCCTGGCTCTCCCCGGTTTCCAGTCCGCCTAGGCCGGGAGAGGCCCTGGCCATCCCGGTCAAGGGCGGCAGGCTCCATGGCGAGCTCCTCTTCCCGGCGGGAAGCGGCCCCTTCCCCCTCCTCATCATCGTGCCCGGCTCGGGGACCACGGACCGGGATGGCAATAATTATGCCGTTCCAGTGAGGAATGACGCCTACCTCCAGCTTGCCCAAGCCCTGGCCCAGGCCGGGGTCGCGAGCTTTCGCTACGACAAGCGGGGGGCCGGGGAATCCTATACCCTCGCCGGCCCCGAGGCGGAGAGCCGCTTTGACGACTATATCGACGATGCCCAGGCCGTGGTCCGGACCCTTGCCGGGGACCCCCGCTTTTCCCGGGTATCCCTGGCCGGCCATACCGAGGGGGCCCTGGTGGCCGCCTCGGCCCTCGGCCGCCTGGATTCAGGCTTGGGCCTTGCCCTCCTGGGCGCCACGGGCTTGAGGGCCGTGGACCTCGTGGAGGCCTCCCTGGCCGAATTGCCTTCGGACAAGGCCGAGGAGGCTCAGGCGATCATGGCTTCCCTCAAGGCGGGAAATCCCTGGCCTGAGCCCTCGGAATTCTTTGCGGACTTTTTCCGGCCCTCCTTCCAGGCCTACCTCATCTCGTGGTTTAAGACCGATCTCGTGGCCGAGCTCGCGGCCCTGGACGGGCCCATCCTCCTCGTCCAGGGCAACCGGGACTTCCAGGTCCCTCTCTCGGAGTTTGCCCTCCTCGCCGAGGCCAGGCCCGATGCGCCGGCCGTCGTCCTCCCCGGGATGAACCACATGCTCAAGGAAGTCCCCGGGGAGCTCGAGGAGAACTGGAAGGCTTTCTCCGATCCCGGCTTTCCCCTGGCCGAGGGCCTTGTGGACCTCCTGGCGGCCTGGGCCAAGCGCCAGGCCCTGCCAGGGGGCCTCGTCCGCTTTGACGGAGGCAAGCTCGAGGGTCGCGGCGGGCCCGAGGCCCAGACAGGCCCCGCCCTCGAGGCCGGGCCTCTTCACTCCAAAGCTGCGCCCGACGAGGCCGCGCCTGCGCCTGTGGAGACCGCCCCCGGGCCGCCAGCCTAATCGCCCGAGAGACCCAGCCTGGCCAGGGCCGTGGCCAGTCCTGTTTCGCTCAACGCGAGGTTGCGGGCTATGACGGTCCTGCCCTCGAGCTCGAAGCGCGGGGAGGCAAGGCCAGGCTCTCCAGGCAATAGGAGGCGGGCCAGGGCAAACCAGGCTATCCTCGCCGCGGGGCGGTAGATCCTCGCGGAGTCGGGGTCCCTCATCTGGAAGGCCAGGGATACCTCGTAGCCGCCCTCCTTGGCCTGCGCCGACACGAGGATCCCCTCGGCGGGGATATCAAGCCTTTCCCCCAGGAGGGCCAGGCCCAGGCGGCCAAAGGGCTCGGGGAGCCAGAAGGCCATATCCTTGGCCGAAAGCTCGGCTAGGGCCGGGGGGAAGGGCCCCGGAGCCCCCGAGGCGAAGCGGGTGAGGAGGCCTTGAGGGGAACCCGAGGCCAGCACGATGAGCCCCTTGCCCGGAAAGGCCAGGCCCAGGCCGAGGGCCGCGTTGGTCCAGACGCCCTTGCGCAGCCTCCAGTCCCGGCTGAAGGCGAGGGCGAGCTTGGCCCGAAAGATGGGCAGGTCCCCCTCGAGGACGGCCTCGAAGGGAGGAAGCCCCCCCGGGGAGCCCGAGGAAGGGCGGGGGAGGATGGCGAGGGCCGCGCCGGAAAGGCCCTTCTTGAGGGGCTCCAGGGCCTTGACCTGCCCGGCGGAGAGAAAGAGGGGCAGGACCCGGTCGAGGATCTGCCTATTCATCCTAATTATGATGGTAGCGGAGGGGTCGACCAGGGAGGCCGGGTCGAGGATGGAGGCCGATGGGGCTTGGCTGGCGCCACCGGCTTTTAGGGTCGTGCAGGAGCCCAGGCCTAGCAGGGCGGCAAGGCCCAGGGCCAGGCAGGCGCAAGGGAGTCCTAGGGCCTTGGGCGTGCTCAGGTCCGGCCTCCCGCGTCGGAGTAGTCCATGAGATGCCCGAGGCCGGCCCCGGCGTAGAGCCGGGAGGCCGCTCCCAGGTGGGCCCGGGCGGCCTCATTCCAGCGGTGGAGCTCGGAGTCCAGGAAGCGCCCGCCGGACTCGACCCGGCGAAGGCCCCGGCCCATGCCCGTCCGCCGGAGGAGCTCGTCCCGGGCCCACAGGAGCTTGTTGTAGCCCGAGGCCCGGTCATCGTCATCCCTCTCGGCCTCGAGGCCGGCCCTCTCGGGCCAGGCCCAGCGCTCGTAGGGCCCGATATCCAGGCTTATGCGAAAATCATCCAGTCTGGCCTTGAGATTGCGCCCGTCCCTCGTCCAGAGCTCCTCGAGCTCCCCGGAGACGAGGTCTTCGTCCTCGAAATCCCTCCTGCGGTAGGTGCAGAGGTAGCGGTAGATCTTCCTCGCCGCCGCCAGGAAGCGCTCCCGGTTGTCCACGAGGGAGAATTCCGGCAGGAGTCGCTCATCGCGCCAGAGGCCCAGGGCATCGTCGGGCTTGCGCAGGGCCTGGAGGTGGCCCGCCGGGGGGAGGGGAGAGGACGACTCCAAGGCGTTGGCTTCCTCGAGGCGGCCGGTAAAGTGCTGGTGGGCCCAGGTGTCCGCATAGGCGTGGAGGGCGATGCCTATGCGGAAGAGGTCGTGGCTCTTGAGGGCCTCGACGAGGAGGGCCTTGGCGAGGGGGGAGTCCGGGGTGACGAGGTAGGGATTGGAGGAGCCGTCCCTCCTCTCCCGGGAGATCCGGCCCTCCTCCCCGGGGACAAAGTGGAAGGGCAGGTAGACGGCGAGGGACACGGACTCGTCCCAGAAGAGGTAGTTCTGGGTGCCCATGGTCCGGTAGGGCCTGCCCGGGCCCAGGCCGTCCTCGACCTCGTAGGCCGCGAGGGAGTCGTCCACATACTGGGACGAGGCCGCCAGGACCTCGCCCTCGGCCTCGGAAAAGCCGGCCCTGCGGGCGAGGAAGCGGATGGCGTAGTAATGGAACTCGAGGTTCATCAGGCGCTCTCCTCGCCCTCATCCCGGGCGGCGAGGGGGACCGGTTTGGCCTGGCTGGCAGGGGCTTGCCCTGAGGCGGCATGGCCCTTCCTGGCATTGGTCATGAGGAGCTTGAGCCTGTTCTCCTGGTTGACCTCGCTGGCCCCCGGGTCGTAGTCGATCGCCGATATGGGCACTTCCGGAAAGAGGCGCCGGAGCTCCTTGAGGACACCCTTGCCCGTGACATGGTTGGGCAGGCAGGCAAAGGGCTGGAGGCAGGCTATGCCCGATACCCCGGCCTCGATGAGCTCGAGCATCTCCGCGGTGAGGAACCAGCCCTCGCCGGTGGCGTTGCCCAGCTGGACGATGCCGTCGACGCTTTCAGCCAAGGCATGGATGCCCGGGGGGGCCTCAAAGCGGCCGCTCCTCTCCAGGGCCCGGGAGGCCGGGGCCCTGACCAGCTCGAGGGCGCCTATCGCGAGGCGGGCGAGGAGGGCGCTCTTTAGGCTGGCCCCCAGCGCGCGGTGACGGAAGATCCCGTTGTAGGCCGAGTAGAGGAGGAAGCCGTAGAGGTCGGGGACGACGGCCTCGCCTCCCTCGGCCTCGATGCCGCCCACCACGTCACCGTTGGCGTCGGGGTGGAACTTGACGAGGATCTCCCCCACGACGCCTATCCTGGGCTTGCGGGCCTGGCCGTCCAGGGGGAGGGCATCAAAGGCGGCGACGAGGTCCCGGCAGAAGGCCCGGTAGGCCCCGAGGCCCGGGGAGGCGACCAGGACCCTGGCCCTCTCGATCCACTGTGCGGCCAGGGCGTCCGCCGCCCCGGGGCTAGCCTCATAGGGCCGGGTGCGGTAGAGGAGGCGCATGATGAGGTCCCCGGCTACGCAGGCGAGGAGGCCTCGCCAGAGGAGACCCGGGCCCAGCCTGAAGCCGGGGTTCCTCTCGAGCCCCGTGGCCGAGAGGGAGATGACGGGCACCTGGCCCAGGCCCTGGTCGGCCAGGGCCTTGCGGATAAAGCCGATGTAGTTGGTGGCCCTGCAGCCGCCCCCGGTCTGGGTGATCAAGACGGCCGTGGAGGAGAGATCGTAGCGCCCCGAGCCCAGGGCCTCGAGGAGCTGGCCCACCACCAGGATCGAGGGACAGCAGGCGTCGTTGTGGACCGAGCGCAAGCCCTCGTCCACGGCCCCGGGCCCGGCCTCCTTGAGGATCTCAAGGCGATAGCCCGAGGCGCCAAAGGCGGCCTCGATCACCTTGAAATGGATGGGGGCCATCTGGGGGGCCAGGATCGTATAACGTTTCCTCATGTCCTCGGTGAAGGCCGGCCGCGGGGCCCGGGGACTGGGGGCGTGGACCCTGCGGCCTGAGGCCCTTCGCTCCTCGATGGCCGCGGCCAGGGACCTGAGCCTGATCCGGGCCGCGCCCAGGTTGGCGTGCTCG
>JAKPBN010000248.1 GCA_029778945.1 Spirochaetota bacterium | reverse complement strand
CGATGCCCTGGCTCCCTTCCAGAGCTTTGACCTGGAGAGCCTGTGCGCCTATTATCTCAAGCTCCTCGTCCTCGAGCGCCTCGCCTCCTTCGGGGTAGAGGGCGGCGAGGCCACCTATAGAGAAACCTACGCCGCCATCCTGGGTTCGGCGCGGACTTCCTAAAAACATCGGAGTTCAATTATGACCGAGACTAAAGGCTGGGTGACCGGCGTTAACGGCAACATGGTGGGCGTCCGCGTCGAGGGACCGGTCTCGATGAACGAGGTAGCCTATATCCTCGTGGACGGCAAGCGCCTCAAGAGCGAGGTTATCCGCCTCAAGGGAGACGGCGCCCAGGTCCAGGTGTTTGAGATCACCAAGGGCATCAAGGTGGGCGACCGGGTCGAGTTCTCGGGGGAGCTTCTCTCCGTGGAGCTCGGGCCCGGACTCCTGGGCCAGATCTATGACGGCCTCCAGAACCCCCTTCCCCTTGTCGCCGCCAAGACCGGCAACTTCCTCGAGCCCGGAGTCTACCTCGAGCCCCTTTCCCGGGACCAGGCCTGGCCCTTTACGCCCACGGCCAAGACCGGGGACCTGCTCAGGGCAGGGGACAGCCTGGGCACGGTGCCCGAAGGCGTCTTCCTGCACCGGATCATGCTGCCCTTTGGGCTCCCGGGGGCCTGGAAGCTCGTGAGCCTCAAGCCTGCGGGTTCCTACCGCATCGACGAGGTCCTGGCGGTCATCGCCGACGAGGCCGGGGATAAGCGCGAGCTCACGATGGTCTTCTCCTGGCCGGTCAAGCGCGCCGTCTCCTGCTACGAGGAGAGGCTCCGCCCCACCGAGCCCATGGTCACCAAGGTCCGCCTGATCGACACCTTCTTCCCCGTGGCCAAGGGCGGCACCTATTGCATCCCTGGCCCCTTTGGCGCCGGCAAGACCGTCCTCCAGCAGATCACGAGCCGCCATGCCGAGGTGGACATCGTCGTGATCGCCGCCTGCGGCGAGCGCGCCGGCGAGGTCGTGGAGACCCTCAAGGAATTCCCCGAGCTGTCGGACCCCCGCACGGGCCGCTCCCTCATGGAGCGGACGATCATCATATGCAACACCTCCTCCATGCCCGTCGCGGCCCGGGAGGCCTCGGTCTACACCGCGGTCACCATGGCCGAGTACTACCGCCAGATGGGCCTCAACGTCCTCCTCCTCGCCGACTCGACCTCCCGCTGGGCCCAGGCCATGCGCGAGATGTCCGGCCGCCTGGAGGAGATCCCAGGAGAGGAGGCCTTCCCCGCCTACCTTGAGTCGGTCATCGCGTCCTTCTACGAGAGGGCCGGCATCGTCCGGCTCAGGGACGGAGGCACGGGCTCGGTCACGGTGGGCGGCACCGTCTCCCCCGCGGGAGGCAACTTCGAGGAGCCCGTCACCCAGGCGACCCTCAAGGTTGTCGGCGCCTTCCACGGCCTGTCCAGGGAGCGCTCGGACGCCCGCAAGTACCCGGCTATCCATCCCCTGGATTCCTGGTCCAAGTACCGGGGCATCATGGATCCGGACGCCGTCGAGTATGGCCGCTCCTTCCTCCTGCGGAGCGCCGAGGTCGCGTCGATGATGAAGGTCGTCGGCGAGGAAGGGACCTCCCTGGACGACTACATCGTCTACCAGAAGGGCGAGTTCCTCGACGCCGTCTACCTCCAGCAGAATTCCTTTGACGCGGTTGACGCGTCGGTATCCCCCGAGCGCCAGAAGCGCTCCTATTCCCTCGTCCTCGAGGTCCTGGTCGCGGTCATCGAGGCCAAGGACAAGGAGGATGCCCGGTCCTGGTTCTATGCCCTTAGGCAGAAGTACCTCGATCTCAACGGGGCGGAGTGGGCCTCCACCCGCTATTCGACACTGGAGAACGAGATCCGCGGCCTCGTCGCGGGACGTTCCAAGGGCCGGGAGGCCCGGGGCGAGCGCCTCATCAAGGTCCTGGAGTAAGCCATGAAGAAGGTCCATTCCCGCATCGAGTCGATCATAGGCAACGTCATAGCCGTCAGGGCCGAGGACGTGGGATACGGCGAGCTCGCCGAGGTCAAGACCCGCTTCGGGACCTCCCTCGCCGAGGTCATCCGCCTCGACGAGGGCCTCGTCTCCCTCCAGGTCTTCGCCGGCGGCCGCGGCATCTCCACGGGGGACGAGGTCCGCTTCCTCGGCCACCCCATGCAGGTCTCCTTCTCCGATGACCTCCTTGGCCGTATCTTCGACGGGGCCGGCGAGCCCCGGGACAAGGGTCCGGCCCTCGCGGACAACCTGATTTCGATCGGCGGTCCCTCGGTGAATCCCGCCAAGCGCATCATACCCCGGGAGATGATCCGCACGGGCATCCCGATGATCGATCTTTTCAACAGCCTCGTGAAGAGCCAGAAGCTGCCTATCTTCTCCGTCTCCGGGGAGCCCTACAACCAGCTCCTGGCCCGGATCGCCATGCAGGCCGAGGTCGACATCATCATCCTCGGCGGCATGGGCCTCAAGTACGACGACTACCTCTACTTCAAGGACGCGCTCGAAGAGGGCGGGGCCATCCAGAAGACCATCATGTTTGTCCATACCGCGGCCGACCCCGTGGTCGAGTGCCTCATGGTCCCGGACATCTCCCTTGCGGTGGCCGAGCGCTTTGCCCTCAAGGGCAAGAACGTCCTCGTCCTCCTCACGGACATGACCAACTTCTCGGACTCCCTCAAGGAGATCGCGATCACCCAGGAGCAGGTTCCCTCGAACCGCGGCTATCCTGGAGACCTCTACTCCCAGCTTGCCTCACGCTACGAGAAGGCCGTGGACTTCTCGGACGCGGGCTCGATCACCATCCTTGCGGTGACGACCATGCCGGGAGACGACGTTACCCACCCGGTGCCGGACAACACGGGCTACATCACGGAGGGCCAGTTCTACCTCAAGGGTGGCCGCATCGAGCCCTTCGGCTCCCTCTCCCGCCTCAAGCAGCAGGTCAACGGCAAGACCCGGGGCGACCACCGGGCGATTATGGATGGCATGATCAAGCTCTACTCCTCCTACAAGGACAGCGTGGAGAAGAAGTCCATGGGCTTCCAGATGTCGGCCTGGGACAAGAAGCTCCTGTCTTATGGCGAGGCCTTCGAGCGGGAGATGATGGATCTCTCGGTCAACATCAGCCTCGAGGCCGCCCTGGACAAGGGCTGGGCCATCCTCGCCGAAAGCTTCGAGCCCGAGGAGACCGGCCTCCGCTCGGAGCTCATCGAGAAGTACTGGCCCAAGAAGACCGCGTGAAGGAATAGGACGGCCTAATGGCTAAGATCAAGCTTACCAAGAACGAGCTGAAGAAGCAGAAGGACGCGCTCAAGATGTACTCGCGCTACCTTCCCACCCTCCAGCTCAAGAAGCAGCAGCTTCAGATAGAGATCCGCTCGGTCGAGGCCCGAAAGCGCCAGCTCGGCGAGGCCAAGCTGGCCCTGGACGCGGAATTCCGCTCCTGGCTCGGGGTCTTCGGCGAGAAGGGCTGGGTCCTCGACGATGACGGAGCGCCTCTGCTCAGGGTCGAGTCGATCCGGACAAGGTCGGGCAACGTGGCGGGCGTCGAGATCCCGGTCTTTGACGGGGCGGACTTCAGCCTGGCGGACTACGACCTGTGGGCGACGCCGCTCTGGGTGGACTCGGCCCTGGATAGGCTCAAGAAGGTCCTCCTGCTTGACCTGGAGATCCAGGTCCTGGATGTCCAGGTTAGCCGCCTCGAGGCCGAGCTCAGGACCACCGCCCAGAGGGTAAACCTCTTTGAGAAGGTCAAGATCCCGGAGACCGCGGAGAACATCAAGATGATCCGGATCTACCTCGGAGACCAGCAGACCGCCCAGGTGGTGCGGGGCAAGATAGCAAAGCGCAAGGTCGAGGCCGCGGCCCGGAAGTCCCGGCCGGGGGTGGTGTCATGATAGCGCCCATGTACAGGACCTGGCTGGTCCTCGGCGCTGGGGAGGAGGGCTCGGCCCTCGCTTCCCTCCGGGAGTTCGGCGTTGTCCATCTTGAGACCGGAATCGCCTCGGGTCCGGTCCACGAGGAGGCCCTGAAAAACCTCCAGGCCGTCTCCAAGGCGATCAATATCCTTCCTCCCAACAAGGCGCCCAAGGACGAGGCCCTCGCTCCGGCCGAGGCCCTGGCCCTGGCCTGGAGGATAATCGGCCTCGAGGACAGGACGAGGGAAATCTACGAGACCCTCGGGCATGTGGAAAAAGAGATCGAGCGCTGCGCCCCCTGGGGCGATTTCCAGCCCAGTCTCCTCGAGGAACTGGCGGCTTCAGGCATCTGGCTCCGCCTCTACCAAGGCGAGGCTTCGGCCCTGGCAAGCCTTGATCCTGGAACCGACTATATGGTCGTGGGAAAATCCGGCAAGCGCCTAAGGCTCGCGACCCTGGGCCAGGGTTCCCGTCCCCTGGACATCCCCCAGGACTTCCATGAGTTCTATCCTCCCCAGGAATCCCTGGCGGGCCTTGAGGCAAGGGCCCGAGGGCTCAGGGCCGAGCTCGAGCAGATCAAGGAGGGGCTCAAGCTCCACTCCAACTGCCTGCCGTCCCTCCGCCGGGCGACGGCCTGGCTCGAGCAGGATCTGCGCTTTGAGACTGCCCGCCAATCCTTCGAGGCCGGGGAGGGGCTGGCGGCCATCAAGGGCTTCCTCCCGGTGTCCGAGGCCCAGGCCCTCAAGGCCCTGGCCGCCCAGAAGGGCTGGGCCCTCCTCCTCGACGACCCCACCGGGGATGACTTTACCCCCACGAAGGTGGAGAACGGTCCCCTGGTCAACACGATCAAGCCTGTCTTTGACTTCCTGGGCATAGTCCCGGCCTATACCGAATATGAGATCTCTCCCTGGTTCCTCGGCTTTTTCTGCCTCTTTACGGCCATGATCTTTGGGGACGGGGGCTATGGCTCCCTCATGTTCCTGGGCTGGGCCTTTCTCGCCTTCAAGACCTGGAGGAAGGGTGGGCGGCTCTCGGAATCCCTGAGGCTCTTCCTGGCGATCGCCGTCCTCACCATGACCTGGGGAGCCTTGACGGGGACTTGGTTTAGCATGCGGGCCGAGGCCCTGCCGGCCTTCCTGGGCAAGCTCACGCTCTGGCCCATCTCGGGGGCCAATCCTGGGGCCTCCAAGAACATCCAGATCCTGTGCTTCTTCATCGGAGCCCTCCAACTCACGGTGGCCCGCGTCAAGAACGTGGTCCGGGACTTTCCGGACCCCAAGTTTATCGCCCAGGTGGGGAGCCTAGCCCTGATCGGGGGCATGCTCTTCCTGGTCCTCAACCTTGTGGTCGACCCCAAGCGCTTTCCCGTGCCTCCCTTCGTTGTCTGGCTCGTCCTCGGGGGCTTTCTGGCCAACATCGTCTTCGGGGCCTATGAGGGCAATATCCTCAAGAGCACCATCGAGGGACTGAAGGCCATCATCCCCACCTTCCTGGGCGCCGTAGGGGTCTTCGCGGACATTGTCTCCTACATCCGCCTCTGGGCCCTGGGCCTCGCGGGCTCCTCCCTGGCGGCCATCATCAACGGGATGGGAGGCGGCCTCGTCAAGGCCGGCCTGATCGCGGTCTTTGGGGTGGTCATCCTGGTCTTTGGCCATGGGCTCAACATGGTCCTCTCCGTCCTCTCGGTGGTTGTCCACGCCATCCGTCTCAATATCCTCGAGTTTTCCTGCAATCACCTGGGCATGCAAT
>JAKPBN010000230.1 GCA_029778945.1 Spirochaetota bacterium | reverse complement strand
GATTTTGGATGCATCATTCTTGAGTAAGACTCAACCGTCGGATCGCATAAA
Source organism: Spirochaetota bacterium (assembly GCA_029778945.1). GTDB lineage: Bacteria > Spirochaetota > Spirochaetia > Treponematales > Rectinemataceae > JANYKC01. The sequence goes on along the minus strand of JAKPBN010000230.1, from coordinate 17,854 downwards.
TTACGAACTTCTTCAACATACATTTTTTTAAATCTTTCCTTATCAATTTTGCCATCAAGGAATTTTCCGCATGCATCCTCATATGCGTTAAGATAGTTTTCTACTGCGACTTTTCTGGCGCTTTCCAATACCTTAAGCTTAGCCGATTCTATAGAGTCTAGCTTCTCTGGCTTTCTACCAGCTAATATTTCTGCAATCCTAATTGATATATCTCCAATTCTTTCCGAATTTCTCGATATTGCTTCACGTAGCAAGGTCTCAGATTGCCCAATCGTTATTCTATTCGCATTTTCTTCGCTCGCTTGCGCGGCGTTACTGGCTTTCCTAGCTTCATTCGAAAAATATAGGGTTCCTAATAAGCTTAATAATGCTAGGCCTGCACTAATAATTCCTACAATGGTTTCTCCACTCATCTTGAGCCGCCTTTTAGCATATCATCTATAATATGTACTAAATCTTTTAATTCATCATTACTTGCTTTGCATACGCTCTCGCGAATGCTGAAATTAGTAGGCAGGCTTAAGTTTTGGCGAATTAAATCATATATTCTGTTTTTATCATCTTCGCTAAGGTATTTTTCCGAATCGACATAAACTAATGAATCAACGCTTTCTTTGACTTCTTTTAAGACAGTATAGGTATAGGAGCTTGCTATTCTTGACTCTGATAGTATTATTCCCTTGTTTCGTTGATCTTTGTCTAAGGCTTGCTCAATTTTATCAGCATATCCCTTTGCTAATTCCAAAAATGATGCCATTATTATCTCCTTTAATAAAAAGCGTTCATCTATTATTGATAACTATTTAATCGCGCGATGCGCGCACGCCTAACAATAGTTCTACCTGTCCCTTAATCGACCGGCCTGCAAGGTCGAATAAGTGCATAGCAAAATGCTATTGCCCTTCTACTCAACCCGCAACTCCCGTCTCCCCCAATCCAACGCCTGCCCAAATGACGCGTCCACTTCCTGGGGGCTGTAGATCCCATGCCCGGCGGCGCAGGACTTGAGGCGGGAAAAATCCGCGGGGCTAGGGGCAAGGCCCCTTGAGAGGGCGTAGGAGAGAATGTCCGTGCCTAGGTCGAGGGGGAGGGCGGTGAAGAGGAGGTCGTAGAGGTCCCACTCCTGGGCATGGGCGCGGGCAACTTCTTCGCTCACAAAGACACCTTGGGCCTCGAGTTCCCGGGCCTTCTGGGGGTGGAGGGCCTGGAAGGGGCGGGCAAAGAGCTCGGCATAGAGGCTGTCTGGAACAAGGTCCCCTACCCGCTTTACGAGGGCTAGCTTTTTCGGGCCCGCTACATGGGAGAGGACCGAGGCGGTCACGAGGTTGAGGCCATCGAGGTCTAGGCTGGTGGGGTCGCCCCCAAGGCGGGCCAGGGCAAAGAGGCCTTCCGAGCGGCCTCCCTCGAGAAGGACCCGCAGAAGCCCCCGGGGCTTTGCCATAGTGCTGTCCATTTTTCAATGCTCCCAAACGTTATTGTTGACAGGATTCTAAACCCGTTTGGAAAAACGCGCACCTGATTTCTGTCTACCTGAGGCAAAAAAAGAGCCGGCCAGGGAGAACTCCCCGGTCGGCTCATCGACCTGCGTTATTCGCTATTGCCTAGCTTACTTGACCTGGTTGCAAGCCCACTCAAAGGCTTCCTGGGCCAGCTTCTCCGGGGGCTGCTTGATCAGGCCCGCGTCGAGGAGGGCCTTCACGGATGCCCGGGACTCCTCGATGTCGTGCCTGGCCCGCTCGAGGACGTCCTTCCTGGACACGTTGACCCGAGCGACCCCTTCCTTGACGGCCTGCTCGGCCACGTCGGCGGCTTCCTCGGAGAAGACCCCCACGTCCTCCATGGTCGGCATGATGTGCTCGGGGTCGATGCCCTTCTTCTCCGCAAAGTCCGCGAGGGAGTGGGCGCAGCGGATGGCCATGCCGTCGGTCACCTTGCGGGCCCGCACGAGGAGGGCGCCCTTGAGGAGGCCGGGGAAGCAGACCGAGTTGTTGACCTGGTTGGGGAAGTCCGAGCGGCCGGTGCCCACGATATAGGCCCCCGCCTCCTTGGCGGCGTAGGGGTAGATCTCGGGCACGGGGTTGGCGCAGGCGAAGACGATGGACTTCTTGCCCATCCCGGTGATCCACTGGGGCTTGATCGTGTCCGGGCCGGGGGTCGAGGCCCCGAGGAGGACATCGGCGCCCTTGAGGGCCTCTTCCTCGTTGGCGTAGGCCTGGGGGTTGGTGGACTCGCAGAGCTCCCACTTGCGGTAGAAGCGAGCGTCCTTCTTGATGTCCTCCCGGCCCTTGTGGAGACTGCCCTTGGAGTCAAAGAGGACGAGCTTGGAGGGGTCGGCGCCGTCGGCGATTAGGAGGCGGGCGATGGTGGTCATCGAGGCCCCGGCGCCGAGCATCACGATGCGCACGTCCGAGAGCTTCTTGCCCGTGAGCTTCAGGGCGTTGAGGGTGCCCGCGAGGGTGACGCAGGCCGTGCCCTGGGCATCGTCATGCCAGACCGGGATGTCGCAGGCCTCCCGGAGGTCGTCGAGGACCTTGAAGCAGTTGGGCTGGGAGATGTCCTCGAGGTTGACGGCCCCAAAGGAGTGCTGGGCCATCTTGACGAACTGGATGATGCGCTCGGGGTCGTTCTTGCCGTCCGGGCCCCGGGAGTCGATGCAGAGGGGCACCGAGTCCACTCCGCCCAGGTACTTCATCAGGAAGGCCTTGCCCTCCATCACGCCCATGCCGCCAGGGGGGGTGCAGTCCCCGTCGCCCAGGACCCGGGTGGAGTCGGAGACCACGGCCACGGTGTTGCCCCGGCTCGTGAGCTCGAAGGAGAGGTCGTTGTTGTCCCGGATCGCCGTGGAGATCCCGGAGACGCCGGGGGAGTACCAGGCAGAGAACCACTGCATCCCAAAGACCCCGCACTTGGGGACGGTCTGCATCTTGCCGCCGTAGAAGCGGTGGGCATCGACCGAGAACCTCTTGAGGAAGAGGGTCTGGGCCTTGGCCTTCTGGGCGGGGGTAAAGCCTTCGGGGAAGGCTTCGGCGAAGTTGTCCAGGGCGAGATTAAGCTTCTTCATGCCATTACTCCTTCGGTTCGGCGGGGTATCGATAACTCCGGAGCGAATATATTAACGACACTTTAACCCTGAAATCACAAATCCGTGAAGGGGGGTAATGCTTCGGGGAGGGAAAAAATGAAAACCTTTGCAGAGTTCGGGAGACTGGGGAGCCTTAGTCGTCTTCCTCGATGGTGAGGACCGAGGGGATGCCCCGGATAGCCTTGAGGGCCCGCTTTACGTCGTCCCGGGACTCGATCTCCATGGTAAAGGAGCCCGTGAGATTGCCGTCCCCCCGCTCGCCCAGGCGACCCTCCCGCAGGTGGCCTTGGAACTTGCGGACCGCGGACTCGATCTCGGAAAAGAGCCCCGGGCCCCGCCGGGCAGAGAGGCGGAAGCGGGCGGTCACCGAGGCGGCCCCGGCCTCCCAGCTCACCTCGATGCGGCGCTCCGCGAAGTCGGGCACCGCGGCCAGGCTCTTGCAGTCCGCCCGGTGGACAATGATGCCCCGGCCCCGGGAGACATAGCCCACGATGGCGTCCCCGGTCACAGGCCGGCAGCAGCCCGCGATCCGGATCATCATGTTCTTGGCCCCGCCGATGGAGACCCCGGCCTTCTCGTTCCGCACCGCCTGGCCGGGCTCGACCCGGCGATAGACGGTCTCCGTGCCCTGCTGGAAGACCGGGAGGGAGGACTTTTCCGCGGCCTTGCCCTTCTCCAGGGCCTTGGCCGCCTCGGCCTCGGCCTTCTTGTCCTCCCCGTGCTCGGCCCGCTTGGCGGCGACGATGTTGCGCTCGATCGCGATGACCTCGCCGGACTGGACCAGGGCGGCCCGGATCTTCTGCCGGGCCTTGGCGGTCTTGGCCAGGGGGAGCCAGTTCATCGTGGGGTGGGCCTGGGGGGAGGTGAGGATCTCCACGATCTGGGTGTTCCGCAGCTCTCCATCGAGGGGGATGATCTGGCCGTCGGCCTTGGCGCCCATGCAGCGGGAGCCCACGTCCGTGTGGATGGCGTAGGCAAAGTCGAGGGGGCCGGCCCCGGCGGGGAGCTGGACCACATCGCCCTTGGGGGTAAAGACAAAGATCGAGTCCTTGAGGAGCTCCCGCTTGATCTCGTTGAGGTACTCGGCGCCCTTGGTGAGGAAGTCTCCCCACTCCTTGAGGCGGTTGACGATGGCAAGGTCCTCGGGCCGAGGGGCCTCGGCGGCGGAGCCCCGCTTGTAGAGCCAGTGGCTCGCGATGCCGAACTCGGCTACCCGGTGCATGTCCCGGGTGCGGATCTGGATCTCCAGGAGGCGGCCATCGAAGCCCATCACCGTGGTGTGGAGGCTCCGGTAGCCGTTGGCCTTGGGCATGGCGATATAGTCCTTGAAACGGCCCTCAATGGGCTTCCAGATCCGGTGGACGAGGCCGAGGAGGGTGTAGCAGTCGTTGTCGCTTCCGCACAGGAGGCGGACTCCCAGGAGATCGTATAACTCCTCGGCGGCCTTGCCCTTTTTGCGCATCTTGAGGTAGATCGAATAGAAGTGCTTGGCCCGGGCCGAGATCTCGACCTCGACCTTTTCCGCCGCGGCGGCCTCGGTGATCGCCGACTCCACCCGGGCCAGGTAGGTCTCCCTCTCGCCCTTCTTGGCGGCGACGATGGACTTGATCTGGTCAAAGGCCTCCCGGTTGAGGGCCTTGAGGGAAAGGTCCTCGAGCTCGTCCTTGAGCCAGGACACGCCCAGGCGGTCCGCCAGGGGGGCAAAGATGTCGAGGCACTCGCTCGCGATCTCCTTCTGCCGCTCCTCGGGGAGGTACTTGAGGGTCCGCATGTTGTCGAGCTTGTCCGCGAGCTTGATGATGATCACCCGGATGTCCTGGGTCATCGCAAAGAGCATCTTGCGGATAGTCTCCGCGGCCTGGACGGTCTTGTTCTTGGCCTTGAGGGCCGCCAGGCGGGAGACGCCCTCGACGAGGCGGGCAACCTCGGCCCCAAAGCCCTCCTCAAGCTCCGCCAGCAGCGGCGAGACCTGGAAGGCGTTGGCGTTCTTGCGGGAGGCCTTGGCCTGGGCTTGGGGCGGAACGGCATGGGCCAGGGGGGCGGCCTCGTGGCCGTGGCCAGCCTGGCCCTCGAGGCCTAGTTTGGCGGCCTGGTCGGTCCCCAGGGGCTCGAGGGCGTCGTGGAGGATCCCGGCCACGACCGAGTCGGCGTCCATGCCCAGGTCGATGAGGATGGCGGCGACCCGGAAGTCGTGGGTAAAGGCGGGCTCCCCGGAGGCGCGGACCGTGGCGGCCAGGCGGGCTTGGGCCCAATCCATAGCCTTGGCTATGCGCCCGACATCGACGGCCAGGTAATTGGCCGCCGCCGCGTTGAGGAGTTCCTCTCTCAGGTCGCCCACGGTTTTCTCCCCAGGGTTACGCGGGCCAGGCCCGCAAGGTCGTGCTCGCTCTTTATAGCCGAGAATCCTGCTTCTGTAAATAGAATCGCCAAGGCCTCGGCCTGGGAGGGGTCGGCCTCGACGAGGAGCCAGCCTCCCGGGGCAAGGGAGACAAAGGCCTGGGGGATGAGCCTGCGGTAGGGGGCAAGGCCATCGGCCCCACCGTCGAGGGCGAGGAGGGGCTCTCCCCATTGGGTCGACAAATCCACAGCCTGCGGGCTTTCCACATAGGGGGGATTGGCGAGGACTAGATCATAGCCAATTCCGGCTTTGCCGGGATTGGCTTCGAGGGGCTCGAGGAGGTCGGCCTGGAAGAGCTCCACGGGCCCACCGGGCCTCGTGGGGGAAAGGAGGCTTGCGGCATTGGCCTGGGCGACGGCCAGGGCATCCAGGGAGAGGTCCGAGGCGGAGACCCGCCAGCTAGGCCGCTCGAGGGCCAGGGAGAGGGCCACGCAGCCTGAGCCCGTGCAGGCCTCGTGGAGGGAGACGGGCCGCCCAAGGCCGTCCCCCAGGGAGAGGCCGAGCTCGACGAGGAGCTCCGTGTCCGGCCTCGGTATGAGGACCCGGGGGTCGACGATAAAGTCATAGCCCCAGAAGGCCTTGCGCCCAAGGATATAGGCGATAGGGACGCCCCGGCGTCGGCGCTCGACAAGCTCGCGATAGGCGGCATAGGCGGCTTCCGGGACAGGCTCGGGAAGGCTGGCCAGGAGGCCTTCCTTGGTGGTGGCCAGGGCGGCCGCAAGGAGGAGGGACGCGTCCAGGGAGGGGGAGTCGGTGGCCCCGGCGCCATCCTCGGCCAGGATCCGGACTCCCTCCCTGAGGGCATCCCGCCTGGTCATGTCCTTTCGGCCTTCATGAGCTCCTCCCGGGCGTGGAGGACCAGGGCATCTATTATGTCCCCGATGTCCCCCTCCATGCACAGCTCGAGCTTGTAGAGGGTAAGGTCGACCCGGTGGTCGGTCAGGCGGTTCTGGGGGAAGTTGTAGGTCCTGATCCGCTCGGAGCGGTCCCCGGAGCCGATCTGGGACTTGCGGTCTGCGGCCCTCTCGGCCTGGCGCTTGGATTCCTCCAGCTCGTAGAGGCGGGCCCGGAGGATGCGCATGGCCTTGGCCTTGTTCTTGATCTGGCTCTTCTCGTCCTGGCAGTGGACCACGAGGCCCGTGGGCAGGTGGGTGATGCGCACCGCGGAGTCCGTGGTGTTGACGCACTGGCCCCCGGGCCCGCCGGCCCGCATCACGTCGATGCGGAGGTCCTCGTTGCGGATGTCGATCTCCGTCTCCTCCATCTCCGGGAGGACGGCGACGGTGACCGCCGAGGTATGGATGCGGCCGGCGTTTTCCGTGGCCGGAACCCGCTGGACCCGGTGGACCCCGGACTCCCAGCGCAGGCGCTCGTAGACCGAGTCGCCGTTGACGGAAAAGATGATCTCCCGGTAGCCCCCCAGCTCGGTGGAGGAGCCGTCGAGGACCTCGACCTTCCAGCCCTGGCCATCGGCATAGCGGGAATACATGCGAAAGAGGTCGCTGACAAAGAGGGCGGCCTCGTCGCCGCCCGTCCCCGCCCGGATCTCCACGATGACGCTCTTGTCCGCCAGGGGATCCCGGGGCATGAGGAGGTCCCGGAGCTTCAGCTCCAGGTCCTCCTTGGAGCCCTCGAGGCCCTTGAGCTCCTCCCGGGCCATGTCGCGCATCTCCGGGTCCGACTCATCCTTGATCAGGGCCCGGGAGTCCTCGATGCCCTTGAGGATCTGGAGGTAGGAGGTATAGGCCTCGTCGATCACGGCGAGCTTGGAGCGCTCCTTCATCGTCGCCTTGTACTTGGCGGGATCCTTGAGGAGGTAGGGATCGGAGACAGCCTCCTCGAGCTCGCGGTAGCGGACCCGCAGGTTTTCGAGCCGGTCTATCACGGGCGGACCTTCTCCTGGAAAAGGGGGCAGGTGTAGATCACCAGCTCCATTCCAGACTCGCCCGGGTCGGCCTCACCCTCGAGGGAGGCCGAGAGGAGGCGCTTGAGGCGGCAGGAGGTCTCACGGGTGCAGAGGGGGCAGGCACCATTGCCGCGGGGGTTCATGTCGAGTCTCATGACCAAAGGTTACCCTCAAATCCGGGCCAAAGGCAAGCATCCACTACTGCCCGCAGCCGGGGCAGCCACCGCCCAGGCCGCCCCGGCCCTTGGCGACGGGACAGGAGGCGCAGGCCCCGGCCCGGGCGGCGCCGGGGGCGGCCTTGTTCCTGGCCCCCAGGGTCCTGGCCAGGCGGAAGCCCATGTAGCCGAGGGCCGCCGCGGCGGCCAGGCCCACCCCCACAAGGTCCAGAGCCTTCATATTGCACCCCCGAGGCCCATAAGCCGGCCTAGCTGGAAGACCGCCGTGCCCAGGCCCCAGCCCAGGAAGAGCTGCCAGGCCACGGTGATCCCCAGCCAGCGCCAGCCCAGCTCGGCCTTGATGGATGCCAGGGCCGCCACGCAGGGGGGGAAGACCAGGGTAACCAGGATGAGGACCAGGGCCACGAGGGGGCTAAAGTCGGGGCTGGCGGCCAGGGCTCCCCGGAGGCCCTGGCTCTCCTCGGTCTCCTCGGTGCCCACCTGGTAGAGGATGCCCAGGGTGGAGACCACCACCTCCTTGGCGGCAAAGCCCGTCACCGTGGCCACGGCGATTTTCCAGGTAAAGCCCAGGGGGGCCATCACGGGCTCGAGGACATGGCCCAGGCGGCCGGCCACGCTGTAGGAAAGCCTTGCCTCGGCCTCGGAGGTGGCGACATAGGCCTGGATATCCTCCTCGCTGGCCCCGGGGGCGGCGGCTAGATAGGAGGCCCTACTAGCCTCGACCCTGGGGGCGCTCTCCGGAAGGAGGGGGAAGGTGGTGACCACCCAGACGAGGACGGCCATGGCGAGGATCACGGAGCCCATCTTTTTCACATAGGAGCTGGTCTTTTCCCTGACCTGCCAGAGGACAGACCGGGCCGTGGGGAGGCGCCAGGGCGGCAGCTCGAGGACAAAGGGCGTGGCTTCCCCTTTAAGGAGGGTTGTGCGAAACAGAAGGGCGGAGAGGAGGGCCAGGACGACCCCCAGGGCGTAGAAGCCCATCACCACGAGGCCGGGGTGAGAGGGAAAGAAGGCTCCCGCGAGGAGGACGTAGACCGGGAGCTTGGCCCCGCAGGTCATGAAGGGTATGGCCACGATGGTCGCGATCCGGTCCCGGCGGCTCTTGAGGGTCCGGGCCCCCATGATGGCCGGCACCGAGCAGCCAAAGCCGAGCATCATGGGCAGGAAGGACTGGCCGTGGAGGCCAAAGGCGGAAAGGAGGCGGTCCGTGAGAAAGGCCGCCCGGGCCATGTAGCCTAAGTCCTCGAGGATGGCCAGGAAGAGGAAGAGGAGGACGATGAGGGGGACAAAGGAGAAGACCGCCCCTACCCCGCCGATCACCCCGTTGACCACCAGGAGGCGGAAAAAGCCCTCCGGGATGAGGCGGCCCGCCTGGTCCCCAAGCCAGGCAAAGAGGGACTCAAGCCAGGCCTGGGGATAGGCCCCAAGGCTAAAGGTTAGCTGAAACATGGCCCACATGATGAAAAGGAAGGCCGGGAGGCCCAGGAGTCGGTGCATGAGGATGGCGTCCACCCGGGAGGCCCTGGGCCTCTGGGTGGCGTCGAGCCTGACCGAGGCGGCCGCCAGGCCCTGCCGAATGAGGGCGTAGCGCTCCTCCGAGACCAGGATCTCCGCGTCCTTGCCCCGGGCCTTCTCAAGCTCGGCCCCAATCCGGGCGGCTAGGGCGAGGAGGGCCTCCGAGCCGGCCAAAGATCCCGCCAGCTCCATAGCCTTGGCGTCCTTCTCTATGAGCTTTACCGCGAGCCAGCGGGCCGGGATGGCCGGGTCGAGGCCCGAGCCCGGGCCCGCGAGGGCCTCGAGCCTGGCAAGGCCGGCCTCGAGGTCCGGGGAATAGGCCAGGCGGGCCCCCTCGGGCCTGGTCCTGGTGGAAGCCTCGGCAAGGGCCTCGAGGACGGCCTCGACACCCTTGCCCCGGGAGCCCACGGTCTTCACAAAGGCAAAGCCAAAGCTCTTTTCCAGGGCTGCCACGTCGAGCCTGATGCCCTGGGCCTCGGCCTCGTCGGACATGTTGAGGATGCCCACCATGGGCCGCCCCAGCTCCCGGAGCTGGAGGCAGAGGTAGAGTTGGCGCTCGAGGTTGGTGGAATCCATCACGCAGGCTATGACCTCGGGCCCCTCCTCGAGGATATAGTCCCGGGCCACTACCTCGTCGATGGAATAGGCCGTGAGGCTGTAGGTGCCCGGAAGGTCGCAGATGAGATAGTCCCGGCCCTGGTAGGTCCTGAGGCCCTCCCGCTTTTCCACGGTCACCCCGGGATAGTTGCCGACCTTGTGGTGGCTGCCGGTGAGGGCATTGAAGAGGGAAGTCTTGCCGGCGTTGGGATTGCCCGCCAGGGCTATCTTGAGGGGGGCTTTCATGAGCCTGCCTGCCCCGGACTCAGGGCAATCTCGATGCCCTGGGCCTCGGAATGCCGCAGGAGGAGGTCGTAGCCCATCAGCCTCACCTGCAAGGGGCCCTTGAGCATGCCCCTCCGGACCACAATGCCTTCCCGCCCCTCGGTAAAGCCCATATCGGCCAGGCGCTTGCCTACTTCCTTGCCCAGGAGAACCTTCCGGACCACAAAGCCTTCCCCTCTTGGCAGATCGGAGACACACATTGGGAACCTTCCTTGGACAGACAGCTTTGTTAGTATTATCTAACATTTAGGCTTCTGCGTACCCCTATAGGTGGAGCCTTTAGGAGCCTGCGCTGTTTGTTAGCCTAGACTAACCCCCCAGAAAGCCCTTTGTCAAGGCCAAGAGGCAATACCCGGACTTGTCAAGGAAAAAAGATAACTTTCTACTGATAGTAACTTGACGTGGGAAATTGACTATGGTAGGGTCGCTTAAGTCCGTTACGGGCTACAGAAACACGATGCAGCAAACGATGGCAATCAGCGGCGCCTCGGCGCCCAAAGCCGTCCTCCGGCTTCTCGGCCGGAAGGGAACCCAGGGTGGGAATAGGTCCACCCTCGGCCTCTCCCTGGCTGCCCTCCTCCTCGCCTCCTCCATCCTCTCCTCCTCCCTCTTTCTTATCCCCTCCCTCCTCGTCGTCGCCCTCCTCGTCGTCCTTATTAGCCACTTAGGCTTACAGGGCTCCATCGCTGACCGGCCGGGCGCGTGGAGCCCGGAAGGTCCCAAGGCCGAGCGAGCGTAAGAAACCCCCACCGGGGTCTTTAGCCCGCAGACAGTCAATCCAAGACAGCCTACAGCGACTCAGCAAGGAGACCCTAGCCATGGGTATGGAATCGACGTATATCTGGATGGACGGCAAGCTCGTCCCCTACGAGAAGGCCACGGTACACTTCATGACTCCCGCCCTCCACTACGGGGCAGGCGTCTTTGAGGGAGTGCGGGCCTACCCCACGGACAAGGGCCCGGCCATCTTCAAGGCCCGGGAGCATGCCCGGCGGCTCCTCGAGTCCGCCCACATCCTGGGCTTCCAGGACCTGGCCTGGAGCGTGGAGGACGTGGTCACGGCCTTCCGGGACACCATCCGGGCCAATGGCTTTTCCGCCTGCTATATCCGCCCCCTCCTCTACCTGGCCGAGGGCGGCTGGAACCTCAGCGCCGAGGGCGGCCGCCTCTCCCTGGGCATCTCAGCCTGGGAATGGCCCGACTTCCACGGCCCCGAGGCCAAGGCCAAGGGCATCAGGGCCATGGTCTCCTCCTTTACCCGCCTCCACCCCAACGCGAGCATGACCAAGTCCAAGGCTTCGGGGAACTACGTGAACTCCCTCCTGGCCAAGACCGAGTGCGCCCGCCACGGCTTTGACGACGCCATCATGCTCGACCCCTCAGGCTATGTGGCCGAGTGCACGGGGGAAAACCTCTTTGTGGTCAAGGGCGGCGTGATCCGGGCCGTGCCGGACGGCGGGGTCCTCGAGGGCATAACCCGGGCCTCCCTCCTCACCCTAGCCCAGGACGCAGGTTATGCGATCGAGGAAGGCTCCGTCTCCCGGGACCAGCTCTACGTGGCCGACGAGGTCTTCGCCTGCGGCACGGCCGCCGAGGTCGTGGCCTTCCGGGAGATCGACCACCGCCGGATCGGCTCGGGCTCCGCGGGTCCCGTGACCCGGGCCCTCCAGGAGCTTTACTCGGACGCCGTGCGCGGCAAGGGAAGGAGGTCCCCGGAATGGCTGACCTATATAGCGTGAGCGCCCGCAAGCTCCCCAAGCACGTCCCGGGCGCCAAGCGGGACGACCCCAAGGCCGCCTCGACGGCCGTCCTATCGGTCCTCGTCAAGGACAGGGCCGGCGTCCTCTGCCGGGTGGCCGAGCTCTTCAGCCGCCGGAGCTACAACATCGACAGCCTCACGGTCGGCACCTCGATCGAGCCCGGCCTCTCCCGGATGACGATCGTAACCCGGGGCGAGGACGCGGACATAGAGCAGATCATGCGCCAGCTGGACAAGCTGGTGGAGGTCGTCTCCGTGGGCCGCCTGGCCGCCGGGTCCTCGGTCTACCGGGAGCTGGCCCTGGTCAAGGTAAAGGCCCCCGAGGCCACCAAGGCCGTGATCCTCCGCAAGGCCTGGGATTTCGAGGCCCGGGTCCTGGACGACTCCGGGGACTGCCTCAGCCTCGAGGTGATCAGCGACAAGGAAGGCATAGACAGGATAGTCGCGGCCCTCGAGCCCTTTGGCATCCTCGAGCTGGCGCGCACCGGCACCTCGGCCCTGGGCAGGGGCGGATTGGGGCTCCAGGCAAGGACGGCGCGCGGAGCGCCCTGACATCGAACGATAGTCCCCCGGAGGCGCGCCCTAGGCGGGCAGGGGGGAAAACAAAGACATCCCAAGGAGAACATCATGGCCAAGCTTTATTATGAGAAAGACTGCGACCCCACCGCCCTCAAGGGCTCCACCATCGCCATCATCGGCTACGGCAGCCAGGGCCATGCCCATGCCCAGAACCTCAAGGACTCAGGCTACAAGGTCATCGTGGGCCTCTACGAGGGCTCCAAGAGCTGGGCCCAGGCCGAGGCCGACGGCTTTGAGGTCAAGGTCGCCCGGGAGGCGGCGGACAAGGCCGACTTCGTGATGGTCCTGATCAACGACGAGAAGCAGTCCGCCCTCTACGCCCAGGACCTCGAGCCCGCCATGAAGGCCGCCGTGGCCAAGGGCGCCACCAAGACCCTGGCCTTTGCCCACGGCTTTAACATCCACTTCAAGCAGATCAATCCTCCCGCCGAGGTCGACGTCGTGATGATCGCCCCCAAGGGCCCGGGCCACACGGTCCGCTCCCAGTACCTCGAGGGCAAGGGCGTGCCCGACCTCATCGCCGTCCACAACGACGCCTCGGGCAAGGCCAAGGCCAAGGCCCTGGCCTACGCGGCGGGCATAGGCGGAGCCCGGGCCGGGATCCTGGAGACCACGTTCAAGGAGGAGACCGAGACCGACCTCTTTGGCGAGCAGGCCGTCCTCTGCGGCGGCGTCTCCGCCCTGATGAAGGCGGGCTTCGAGACCCTCGTCGAGGCCGGCTACCAGCCTGAGTCCGCCTATTTCGAGTGCGTCCACGAGATGAAGCTCATCATCGACCTCGTGGTCCAGAAGGGCCTGTCCTTCATGCGCTACTCCATCTCCGACACCGCCGAGTACGGGGACTACACCGTGGGCGGAAGGATCATCACCGACGAGACCAAGAAGGAGATGAAAAAGGTCCTCACGGAAATCCAGAACGGGACCTTTGCCCGCAACTGGATCCTGGAGAACCAGGCCCACCGCCCCTACTTCAACAGGATGCGGGAGCTCGAGGCCGCCCATCCGGTCAACACCGTGGGCGATTCCTTGCGCAAGGCCATGAGCTGGACGTCCAGCCAGGGCGGAGCCAATGGAAAAAAATGAGGCCCCCGTCCGTCCCCGGGTCCTCGTCTTTGACACGACCCTGAGGGACGGGGAGCAGGCCCCGGGATGCTCCATGAACCTGGGGGAAAAACTCGTCGTGGCCGCCCAGCTCGAGAGGCTGGGGGTCGATGTGATCGAGGCGGGCTTTCCCGTGGCCAGCCCCGATGACGCCGCCGCCGTGCGCGAGATCGCCCGCAAGGTCCGGCGGCCCGTGATAGCCGCCCTGTCCCGGGCCTCCCAGGGCGACATCCTGACGGCCTGGGAGTCCCTGAAGGGGGCCGAACGGCCGCGGATCCACACCTTTATCGCGACCTCCCCGGTCCACATGGAGTATAAGCTCAAGATGGGCCCGGACGAGCTGGTGGAGCGGGCCGTGGAGGCGGTGCGTTATGCGCGCTCCCTCTGCCCGGACGTGGAGTTCTCCGCCGAGGACGGCTCCCGCTCGGACCCGGCTTTCCTGTGCCGGATCTTCTCCGCCGTGATAGCCGCCGGGGCCACGACAATCAACCTGCCGGACACGGTGGGCTATGCGACCCCCGGGGAATTCGCCGACCTCGTCCGTCTCGTGCGGGCCGGGGTGCCCGAGATCGGCCGGGCCGTCCTCTCCGTCCACTGCCACGATGACCTGGGCCTGGCCGTGGCCAACTCCCTGGCCGCCGTCGAGGCCGGGGCCGAGCAGGTGGAGTGCACCATCAACGGCCTGGGGGAGAGGGCGGGCAACGCGGCCCTCGAGGAGGTGGTGATGGCCCTGCGCACTCGGGCCGACCGCTTTGGCCGGGACTGCGGGGTGGACTCCTCCCAGATCTACGGGACCAGCCGCCTTGTGGCGACCACCACGGGCGTGCGGGTCCAGCCCAACAAGGCCGTGGTGGGGGATAACGCCTTTGCCCATGAGTCGGGGATCCACCAGCACGGGGTCCTCGCGAACAGCTCAACCTACGAGATCATGACTCCGGAGTCCGTGGGCCTGCCCCGGAACAAGATGGTCCTGGGCAAGCACTCCGGGCGGCACGCCTTTGAGGAGCGCCTCGTGGAGCTGGGCTTCAATCCCCCCCCGGAGGAGGTGGCCGTCCTCTTCGCCGAGTTCAAGTCCCTGGCGGACCGCAAGAAGACCGTGGGGGACCGGGACCTCGAGGCCCTGGCCAGGGGCAAGACCATGGCCCCCCCGGAGACCTGGAAGCTGGACCGCTTTGTGATCAACTCCGGGATTGGCCTGACCGCGACCAGCGCCGTGAGCCTTGTCCACTGCGACGGTACCCGCAAGGAAGGGGTGGCCGGCGGGGATGGCCCCATCGACGCCTCCTTCAACGCGATCGACTCCATCCTGGGCATGGACCCCACCCTGGAGGACTTTAGCCTCTCTGCCGTCACCGGCGGAAAGGACGCCCAGGGCGAGGCCCGGGTCAGGATCGTCCGGGAGGGCCGCCGCTTCAACGGCCTCGGCCTATCCACGGACGTGATCGAGGCGAGCGTCCGGGCCTATGTGGCGGCCATCAACGCCCTCGTCCACGAGACAGGAGGGACGGCATGCGCAGGATAGAGATCCTCGACTCGACCCTGCGGGACGGGGCCCAGGGAGAGGGCATATCCTTCTCTGTCCGGGACAAGCTCGCGATCGCCGAGGTCCTCGCGGGCCTGGGGGTGGACTTTATCGAGGCGGGCAATCCCGGCTCCAACCCCAAGGACGCGGCCTTTTTCAAGGAGGCCCGGAGCCTCGGCCTGGGCAAGTCCCGGCTCGCGGCCTTTGGGGCCACCCGGCGGGCCGGGATCAAGGCCGCCGAGGACTCGGCCCTCCACCGCCTCCTCGAGGCGGATACCGAGCATGTCGTGGTCTTTGGCAAGGCCTCCCTCCTCCATGTGGAGAGGATCCTCAAGGTCGAGCCGGAGGAAAACCTGGACATGATCGCCGGGACCGTGGCCTACCTCGCTTCCGAGGGCAGGAAGGTCATCTACGACGCCGAGCACTGGTTCGACGGCGAGGCCCTGGACAGGGCCTATGCCCTGGCCACCCTGGAGGCGGCCGCCGGAGCCGGCGCCTCCTGCCTGGTCCTCTGCGACACCAACGGGGGCAGCCTGCCTGAGAGGGTGGCGGCCTCGGTGGCCGCCCTGGCCAGGGCCTTCAGCCTCCCCCTGGGCATCCACGCCCACAATGACGGAGGCCTTGGGGTGGCCAACTCCCTCGCGGCCGTCGAGGCCGGGGCCGCCCAGGTCCAGGGCACCCTCCTGGGCTTTGGCGAGAGGTGCGGCAACGCCAACCTCGCGACGATAACGCCCAACCTCTGCCTCAAGCTGGGCCTGGACTGCCTCTCCGAGGGGGCCCTCCTCCGCCTGGCCGGGGCGGCCCGGGCCGTGGCGGAGACGGCCAACGTGGGCTTTGACGAGGCCCAGCCCTTTGTGGGCCGCAAGGCCTTTGCCCACAAGGCGGGGATGCACGCGGACGCCGTGGCCAAGCTGCCTGCGAGCTTTGAGCACGTCCCCCCCGAGGCCGTGGGCAACGAGCGCCGCTTCCTGGCCTCCGAGGTCGGGGGCCGGGCGGTGATCATGGACCGGGTGAGGAGGCTCGACCCCACGGCCACCAAGGACTCTCCCCTCGTGGCGGCGGTCCTTTCTAGGCTCAAGGACCTGGAGGCCTCGGGCTACCAGTACGAGGGCGCCGAGGCGAGCCTCGACCTCCTCGTGCGCAAGGCCGCGGGCCGCTACAGGGCCTTTTTCGAGCTGGGCCACTACCGGACCATAGGCGAGCAGCCCGCCCTGGACCGGGGCCGCTGCGCCCAGGCCACGGTCCTCGTCTTTGTGGACGGGGAGAGGGAGCTCCAGGCCGCCGAGGGGGACGGACCCGTCCATGCCCTCGACCTGGCCCTGCGCCGCTCCCTGGAGCGCTTCTATCCCAGCCTCGCGGGAATGCGCCTGACCGACTACAAGGTCAGGGTCCTGGACCGGGGGACGGCCACGGCCGCCCGGGTCAGGGTATTGATCGAGAGCACGGACAAGGACGGCTCCTGGACCACCGTGGGAGTCAGTGGGGACATCATCGAGGCGAGCTGGATAGCCCTCGTGGATTCCATCGAATACAAGCTGATCAAGGACCTCCCCGGGCGCGAAGCCCCCGCGGAGAGCGAAAGGAGAGCCGTATGGGCATGACAATGACACAGAAGATCCTGGCCGCCCACGCCGGGAAGACGGGCGTGGAGGCCGGCGAGCTCATCGAGGCCAAGGTTGACCTCGTCTTGGGCAACGACGTCACGGCCCCGGTGGCCATCAAGGAATTCCAGAAGACCGGGGCGTCCGCGGTCTTTGACACGTCGAAGATAGCCCTCGTCCCCGACCACTTCGCGCCCAACAAGGACATCGCCGCCGCGGGCCAGTGCAAGGCGATGCGCGACTTTGCCCAGGGCATGGAGATCGAGAACTATTTCGAGGTGGGCGAGATGGGCATCGAGCATGCCCTCCTCCCGGAGAAGGGCCTGGTCCTCCCCGGGGAGCTCGTGGTCGGGGCCGACAGCCACACCTGCACCTACGGGGCCTGCGGGGCCTTTTCCACCGGGGTGGGCTCCACGGACATGGCCGCCGCCATGGCCCTGGGCACGGCCTGGTTCAAGGTCCCCGCCGCCCTGAGGGTCGAGCTCACGGGCACCTTCCCCGCCTGGGTCTCCGGCAAGGACCTCGTCCTCCACCTGATCGGCAAGATAGGCGTCGACGGGGCCCTCTACCGCTCTCTCGAGTTCCAGGGCCCGGCGGTCAGGGGCCTCTCCATGGCCGACCGCTTTACAATCGCCAACATGGCCATCGAGGCCGGAGCCAAGAACGGCATCTTTCCGGTGGACGAGAAAACCCGGGCCTGGGCGGCCTCGGTGTCCATGCGGCCCTACCGGGAATACGGCCCCGACCAGGACGCAGGCTACGACGAGGAGATCTTTATCGACCTCTCCGCCCTCGAGCCCACGGTGTCCTTCCCTCACCTGCCCTCGAACACCAAGACCATCTCCGCCGCGGCGGGCCTCTCGATCGACCAGGTGGTGATCGGCTCCTGCACCAATGGCCGGATAGAGGACCTGCGGGTGGCCGCCTCGATACTGAGGGGACGCAAGGTCGCCAAGGGCCTGCGCTGCATCGTGATCCCGGCCACCCGGGCCATCTACCTCGCGGCCATGAGGGAGGGCCTCCTCGAGGCCTTTGTCGAAGCCGGGGCAATAGTCTCCACCCCTACCTGCGGCCCCTGCCTCGGGGGCCACATGGGCATCCTCGCCGCGGGGGAGAGGGCCGTGGCCACGACCAACCGCAACTTTGTGGGCCGCATGGGCCATCCTGAGTCCGAGGTCTACCTCGCCAGCCCCGCCGTCGCGGCCGCCTCGGCCCTGGCGGGCAAGATAGCCGATCCCCGCAGCTATGCGGAGCCCAAGCGGAGCCGGGAGACCCGACGCTACGCCTACACCGACTGACACAAGGATGAGCAGCATGGAAGCCCGAGGAAAAG
>JAKPBN010000229.1 GCA_029778945.1 Spirochaetota bacterium | reverse complement strand
GAGCGGGGGGCCTGGCCGGCGCGGGCGGGGGTGGCTCGCTGCGCTCGACCCCCGCCCGCTCTGGCCCCCCCCGCCGCTCCACCCGGTTTAATAAAGTGTCACTGGGTTTTGACCCCTAAGGCCGGCCATCAGGGCTGGTGCTTTCTCACGCTGCGCGGATTCGCTGGCGCTCTCCGCCCTGGGGGGGGAGGAAGAAGGAGGGCCGGCCATCAGGGCTGGTACTCTCTCATGCTGTACGGATTCGCTGGCGCTCTCCGCCTTGGGGGGAAGGAGGGAGGGCTGGTCATCATGGCAGGTACTTTCTCAGGCTGCGCGGATTCGCTGCGCTCTCCGACCTGAGGGGGGGGCGGGCACAATCTTGGGGGCATTACTTTTTGGCTTTGTAACGGGCGATACACTCCCAAAGCCAAGGGGGGCACTATACTTAGCTCCAGTGGGGCTGGTCCCCGGGAGGAAATGATGGGCGAATACACGGTCCAGGATCCGGAGAAGCAGAAAAGGCTTCGGGCAGTCATAGAGAGGCTTCACGGCGGAGCCAGCGTAGCCGAGGTGAAGAAGGAATTCGCCGCCATCATCAAGGGCGCCAGCGCCGCCGACATAGCGGCCATGGAGCAGGCCCTGGTGGACTCGGGCTTCCCCGTGGAGGAGATCCAGCGCCTCTGCGAGGTCCATGTCCAGGTCTTCGAGACCTCCCTCGAGAAGGGCGCCCGGCCCCGGACCGTCGAAGGCCACCCCATCCATTCCTACATGGCGGAAAACCGCCTGGCCGTCAAAAAGGCCAAGGCCCTGGGCCGGGCCGCCGCTGCCTGGGCGTTTACCAAGGCCAAGACCGGGGCCGAGGCGGCCAAGGCTGCCCTGGAGGACCTTTCCCCCATCGTGGTCCATTATACCCGCAAGGAAAACCAGCTCTTCCCCTGGCTGGAAAAGCATGGCTTTACCGGGCCATCCCGGGTGATGTGGGGCAAGCATGACGACATCCGGGCCCTCTTCAAGGAAGCCGGAGCCGCCCTCGCGGCTGAGGATGCCCGGGCCTTCAGGGCCAAGGCGAGGACCCTCCAGGCCGCGGTCAGGCGCATGGTCTTCATGGAGGAGCACATCCTCTTCCCCGAGTCCGAGCGCCGGCTTTCCGCCCTGGACTGGGCCGCCATACGCCAGGGCGAGGCTGCCATAGGCTGGGCCTGGATCCAACCCGGGGCCGAGTACGATGCCTGGGCCGTCTTCCAGGCCGAGGGCCGGGCCAAGGCCGCCGCCGAGGCCCCGGCCCAGGCCGCCTCCCCGGTTGCCGCGGCGCCGGGGGCTGCCCCGGAGGGCATCGACCTCAACACGGGCAGGATCTCCGCGGAGGTCCTCGACCTGGCCCTGCGCAACCTGCCCGTCGACGTCTCCGTGATCGACGAGAACGACAAGGTCCTCTACTACTCGGACTCCCCGGAGCGTATCTTCCCCCGGAGCCCCGGAGCCATAGGCCGGGACGTGCACAACTGCCACCCCCAGAAGAGCGTGGCCATGGTGGAGAAGATCCTAAAGGCCTTTAAGGACAAGACCAAGGACAGGGCCGTCTTCTGGATTCCCATGGGCGAGCGCTTTGTGGTGATCGAGTACCGGGCCCTCTACGACGCCACGGGCAAGTACCGGGGCTGCCTGGAGGTGAGCCAGGACGCCGCCCCCTTAAGGGCGATGGAGGGCCAGAAGCGCCTCCTCGACTGGGACTGATCGGTATCCCGGGACCGGGATCGGGGCCAGGGCCGACAGGCTCGAGGCCCCTAAATTTCTATTAGCGTACGTTTTTGCGTACGTTTTTGCGTACGTTTCCCCGATTTTTCGACCCCGGCCTTCTCCGCTCCAGCCGCGGCCCCTGGGGCGTGGCTTCCACGATCCAGGAGCCGCTTCGGGGCCGGGCCGAGCCCGCGAAAGCCCGGAGGTCCAGGGCCGCTGGGCCAAGCACCTCGTCCGGATCGTAGTTGAGCTCGAGCTCCGTGGCCTCCCCCTCGGCCAGGGCCCGGCCCCAGGCGGCGTTAAAGCCAATTATGTCCATCAAGGCGGGCAGGAGGGCCTCCAGGCCCTTGGCCCGGTACTCGGCCTCCAGGAAGGCGCGTTGGGCGGCCTCGATAGCCCGGGAATCCCCGGGAGCATCGCCACCAATAGTGGCGGCGCCACCCATGGTGGCGGCAAAGCGCGCCAGGAAGGCCGAGGGCCGCGCCTTTAGGGGCCGCAGGGCCTGGAGGAACCACGCGACTGCCCGGCCTCGGCTGTAGAAGAGGTCGCAGGCCCGGGCAAGGTCCCTCGCCTGCCCTAGGGCCTCGGCGGGAAAGCCCGGGGTGGAGACAAGGCTATAAGGCGGCCGAGGATCCCAGACCAGGCCCAGGCCCGGGGCTTCCTCGGCCAGGACCGTGCCCGGCAGGACCGAGAGGGGAAAGATGTCGAGGTGGTTGGGCTGGAGGCCCAGGGCGTAGTCGACGCTCCGCCGGAAGCCCGCGAGGCTATCCTTGGGCAGGCCGTAGATCAGGTCTATCCCGAAGATGACGCCCTCGGCATTGAGGTGGCCAATGCCCCGGGCAAAGGCCTTGAGATCGAGGGGCCTCCGGACCGCGGCGGAGACCTCGGGGTCGGCGGTCTGGAGGCCAATCTGGAGGGAGACGTCCAGGCGGGAAAAGCGCCTGGCCAGGTCCCGGTCCAGGAGCTCGGCCCGGACCTCGAATTTCCAGTGGATGCCCGGGGCCTTCCAGGCTATCAGCTCGAGGATGCCCCGGGCCCCCTCCCGGTCGGCGTCAAAGGTCGGGTCGAGGACAAAGACCTGGTCGACCCCGGACCGGACAAAATAGTCGAGCTCGGCCTCGATCCGCTCCCGGGGAAAGCGCCGGATGCGGGCCTCGCCCTTGCCCTCGTAGCAATAGCTGCAGTGGAAGGGACAGCCCCGGGCCAGCTCCCAGAGGACTCCGCCCTTTTTGGGCTTAAGAAGGCCCGAG
>JAKPBN010000210.1 GCA_029778945.1 Spirochaetota bacterium | reverse complement strand
CCGGTCTTGTAGCGGAACCAGACCCCCCGGAATTCGATGTCCACCTCAAAGGCCGCCTGGCCGTGGCCGGGGGAAGCCTCTCCGGGCAGGCTGAGGATGTCAAAGATGCGCTTCATGGAGACCCGGGCCTGCTGGATGGCCCGGACATTCTCCGCGATCACCATGAGGGGGTCAAAGAGGCGCCGGCCATACTCGAGAAAGACGAGGAGGGTGCCCAGGGTCATGGCCCCCGAAAGGATCCCCGGGGAGAGAAAAATGACAATGGCGGCCATAAAGGCCGGCCCGATCAGGAAGGCCAGGCCGCCCATGGCCGTGTATTCGAGCAGGGAGGACTTGATGTCGTTGTCCTGCTTGGCCTTGGATTTCTCGTCCAGGGCCGCCTCGGCCCAGGCTTGGCGCCCAAAGGCCTTGAGGACCTCGATGCCTTGGATAAACTCCGTCACCCGGGCGTTGATCCCGGCCACAAAGCCCCGGGACCGGTCGTAGTATTTCCTGAGCCGATCGAAGAAGAAGATCACAAAGCCCAGGGCAAAGGGCAGGGCGCAGGCTATATAGACCGTGACCCGGGGCTCGAGGGCAAAGCAGACCGCGAGCATGCCTACAAAAAAGAGCAGATTGGTGGCGAGGGTGATCCCCACATTTGAGAAGAGCTCCCGGACCCGCTCGGTGTCGCTCTCGGTTCTCGACATGAGCTCTCCCACGGGATGGGCATCAAAATAGGAGACCGGGAGGGTGAGAAAATGGGAAAAGAGATCTTTCTTGATTCGGGTGACAACCTCAAGGCCCAGGCGGGCTATGGTCATAGTCCCTAGATAGGTGAGGATTCCCATGCCCACCACGATGCCCAGATAGGCCAAGGCCCGCAGGAGCATGCCTCCCACATCGGCCTTGGGTATGCTTTCGTCGATGATCGAGCGCAGGATCAGCGGACCCGCGAGCTGGCCCGCCGTGACTAGGCTCATGGCCAGGAAGCCCAGGAGGAAGAGGCCTTTAAAGTCCACGACGTAGGAGAGGAAACGTGAGCTGCCCGGTCGTCTTGCCATTATGGGCCCGAGTATACCCCGGGGGCATCGGGAGGGAAAAGCGGTGAGATTATCTATAAGAAAACACTCTCAAACGGGGGAGGGGCCACCTAGGGCGCTGGTCATGGTTTCTTTATACAGTAAAAGGAATTAGCCTGCAGTCGAAGCTTGACAGGATTTTAAAAAGGTGGCTAAGTGATGGGGCGGCTACCCGGGACCCCGCCAAAGGCCGGGACTGGAGTATCCCCTCATGGATCGCATAACCCATCATCCCGTGATCGACCCGCAGGGCAGGGGAAGGAAGGTAGGCTTTGCCTTCGATGGCCAGGCCCTGGAGGGCTTCGAAGGGGAGGCTATCACCTCGGCCCTCACGGCCGCGGGTATCCTGGCCTATTCCCACCATGTCCGGGATGGGGCGGCCCAGGGCCTGTTTTGCGCCAACGGCCAGTGCAGCCAGTGCAGCCTTCTCGTGGATGGTTTTCTCCGCAAGGCTTGCGTTACCCCCCTCGCGGAGGGCATGGACCTGCGGAGCCTCCGGGGCAACCCGCGCCTGCCTGCGGATGACCGGCCCTTCGCGGGGGCGGCCAAGCGCCGCCTGGAGACCGAGGTCCTCATAGTCGGCGCCGGCCCCTCGGGCCTCGCCGCCGCCAAGGAGCTGGCCCGCCTGGGCCTTGATGTCATCATCGCCGATGACAAGGAAGCCCTCGGGGGCAAGCTCCTCCTCCAGACCCACAAGTTTTTTGGCTCCGAGGCCGACTGCTACGCCGGCACCCGGGGGATCGACATCGCCGCCACCCTGGAGAGGGAAGTACGGGCCCTGCCCGGGGTCAGGGTCCTCTCCCACAGCCCCGTGGCCGGGGTCTACAAGGACGGGGTCGCCGGTATCCATGTGGACTGCCGGGACTATGTGCTTGTGGGCTTCAAGGCCCTTCTTGTGGCGGCGGGAGCCCGGGAAAAATCCGTCCTCTTCCAGGGCAATGGCCTCCCCGGGGTCTACGGGGCCGGGGCCTTCCAGACCCTGGTCAACCGCGACCTCGTCCGTCCCGCCTCCCGGGTCCTCATTGTGGGCTCGGGCAACGTGGGCCTGATCGCCGCCTACCACGCCCTCCAGGCGGGAATCGAGGTGGCGGCCATCGTGGACATCCTGGGCAAGGTCGGGGGCTATGAGGTCCATGCGGACAAGATCCGCCGCATGGGGGTGCCCATCCTCCTGGGCACCGGGGTGGTCTCCGTGGAGGGCGAGGGCCGGGTCGAGCGGGCGACCATCGCCCAGGTGGACGGGTCCTTTAGGCCCATCCTCGAGACCGCGAGGACCTACGCGGTGGACACGGTCCTGGTGGCCGCCGGCCTCTCCCCCTGCGACGAGCTTCACCGCCAGGCCTCCTCCTTCGGCCTCCTCTCGGTGACCGCCGGGGACGCGGAGGAGATAGCCGAGGCCTCGAGCGCCATGTTCGGAGGCCGCATCGCGGCCATCTCCCTGGCCAAGCTCCTCGGGAAGAAGGTCGACCTGGATCCAGGCCTCGTGGCCACCCGTGAGGTCCTCAAGTCCCGGCCCGGCGACCACATAGTCCGGGACGAGGTCGTGCCCGGAAAGGACTGGCAGCCGGTCTTCTTCTGCGCCGAGGAGATACCCTGCAATCCCTGCACGACGGTCTGCCCCACCAAGTCCATATCCCTCCGGCCCCGGAAGGGCTCTCTGCTCGATCTGCCCTATTACAAGGGCTCCGAATGCGCCGGGTGCTCGGCCTGCGTGGCCGCCTGCCCGGGCCTGGCGGTGAGCCTCGTGCGCAAGCTGGATGAGGCCCATGCGGAGGTCCTCCTCCCCTGGGAGTTCGAGGCCGAGTTCGCCGTGGGGACCCGCTTCCGCCTCCTCGACAAGGAGGGCGCCTTCCTCGAGGAGGCCCCCCTACTGTCCAAGCGCTACTATAAAAAGCGCAAGACCTGGGTCCTGGCCTTTAAGGTCAGCCTTGCCCTGGCCCCCCGGGCGGCCGGAATAGCCGTCCAGGCCGAGGAGGCCACCCGGCCCCTGCCCGAGCCCTCCCTGTCCTTCCTCCCCGACGAGGCCATCCTCTGCCGCTGCGAGCGCATCACCGTGGGAGAGATCCGGCGCTATATCCAGGACCAGGGCATACGGGACGCAAACCAGCTAAAGAGCCTGCGGGTGGCCATGGGCTCCTGCGGCTCCAGGACCTGCGGTCCCCTCCTTTCCCAGGTCTTCCGCCAGGCCGGGGTCGATCCCGCCACCGTGGCCCCCCTGCGCCCGCGGCCCCTAGGGGTCGAGATCGCGATGGGCGATCTTGTGAACGAGGGGAGGGCCTAGATGGACAGCTATGATGTCGTGATCCTTGGGGCGGGCTCGGTGGGCCTCCCCCTGGCCCTCTATGCGGCCCGCAAGGGGCTCAAGGTGGCCTGCCTGGACAGGGAGGCCTCCTGGGGCCGGGGCCAGAACCGGGCCGCCATCGGGGGCCTGCGGGCCACCCACTCGGACCCCGCCAAGATCAGGATCTGCCGGGAATCCATCGTCGCGGTCTCGCGGATGGAGGCGGACGAGGGCCTCAAGGTCGAGTGGCGGCAGGGGGGCTACCTCTACGTCGCCTATGACGAGGAGAGGGAAGGGGCTTTCCGGGACCTCCTGGCCATCCAGCGCCGGTCGGGCCTCGACATAGACTGGATCGGTCCGGACAAGGTCATGGCCCTGGTCCCTGGGATCAGGCCCGAGGGCCTCCGGGGCGGGACCTGGAGCCCCGGCGACGGCTATGCCTCTCCCCTCATGACGGGCAACGCCTACCACCTCCTGGGTTGCCGCGCCGGGGTCGACTTCCGCTTCGGGGAGACCGTCCTGGGCCTGGGCCTCGAGGGCCGGCGGGTGGCGAGCCTCCGGACGGACAAGGGAAGCTATTCGGCCGCGGTCTTTGTCAATGCCGCAGGGGCCGAGGCCGCGGACCTGGCGGGCCTGGCGGGGGCCGAGCTGCCCGTCCACCCCGATTGCCACGAGGCCGGAGTGACCGAGCCGGTGGAGCGCTTCTTTGAGCCCATGGTCGTGGACATCAGGCCGGACGAGGAGTCGGGGAACTACTATTTCTACCAGACCACGACCGGCCAGGTGGTCTTCTGCGTCACCCCGAAGCCCCAGGTCTGGGGCAGGGACACGGACTCGACCTCGAGCTTCCTCCCCCTCTGCCTCCGGCGCATGCTCGAGCTCTATCCCAGGCTCAGGTCCCTGAAGGTCAGGCGGACCTGGAGAGGCATGTACCCCATGACCCCCGATGGCCTGCCCATTGTCGGCTACCTCCGGGAGGCGGAGAATTTCCTCCAGGCCGCGGGCATGTGCGGCCAGGGCTATATGCTGGGGCCGGGCCTGGGGAGGATCCTCGCCGAGGCCCTGGCCGGAGGCTCCCAGTTCGGCAGGCCCGAGGGCTCGACCGAATATGGCTTTGTCTTCGAGGAGCTCTCCCCCTACCGCAGCTTTGCGGGGATGGAAGTCCTCAAGTAGGGCATTCTACCGTCCGGGCTAGGAATGCCTCCCTTCCGCGAGCTAGAATCAGGGTAGCTAGGAGGACGGATGGCGGGAAGGGCCCTTGAGAAACTGACCACGAGCCTGGCCGAGCGCTTTGCCTCGACCTGGCTCCTCCTCTCGGACACCACCAACTTCCTCTCCAGGACCTCGGTCTTTGCCCAGTTCGAGGCCCAGCTTATGGACATGCGCCGTCGACTCTCCTCGGCCGGAAAAAACACCGAGGTCGAGAAGGATGTGCGCAAGGAGCTCACCGAGCTCAGGGGAGCCCTGCGCGTCCAGGGCTACGACCTCTCCTTGGGCAAGCTCGACCTGGCCTTCCAGGGCTTCCGCAACGACGCCTCCCTTGTGGAGGGCTTTAGGCGCTTGGTGCTCTTTGTGGGGCGCAAGGACCTATGGTTTTTGGAGGGGGAGGAAAACCACCTCACCCTCCACCGCCGCCTCGAGGCGGCCCTCGCGCAGGCCGGGGTGGAGATCCTCCAGAAGCACTATCTCTGGTATCGCTGGAACCACGAGCAGCTTATCCTCTCCGGCTCGGACACCGAGGCCCAGTACGATTTCGAGGCCTTCAAGGAATGGTGCGACAACCCCGAGCGGAGGCTCTTCCTGCTCGGGCGCCTCAAGCGCCTGCGCTGAGGCTTTCCCTAAAGTTAATGGCAAATCTCGCGCCGCCCCCCGCCCCGGGGGAGCTTCCGGCCTCGAGCCTGCCCCCCAGCTGGCCGGCCAAGGCCTGGATGAGCTGGATCCCAAAGCCCTGGCTGGCCTCGATCGAAAAGCCCTCGGGCAGGCCCCGCCCGTTATCCTCATAGACCAGGCATATCCGGCCGTCCCTCCGGCTCGCGGCCAGGGAGATGGCTGGCCGGGCTATGCCCCCAAAGGCGTACTTCATCGAGTTGGTGATCAGCTCGTTGACGACAATGCCCAGGGTCGAGAGGCGCTTGGCGTCCAGGTGGATCTCCTCCAGCCGCAGGTCGAGGGCAACCGTCGTGGCCGGAAAGAGGCCGAGGATCTCCTCCATCAGGGCGGGGAGATAGTCCCTCAGGTCGAGCTCCCCCACGCTTTCACCCCGGTAGAGCTTGTCCAGGAGGACTTCCATGCCCCTGGCCTGGGAGAGGCAGTCCCTTAGGGTAGCCAAGGCCTGGGGGTCGACGCAGGTCTCCGCCCGCAGGCTGATGTAGCTGGCCAGGGTAGCCATGTTGTTCTTGATCCGATGGTGGGCTTCCCGCAGCACTAGGTCCTTTTCCTTGAGGAGCTCCCCGATCTTGGCCTCGTCCACAAGCTTGCCGCTGATGTCCCGGCAGGTGCTCAGGATAGCCGGACGGCCCTCCCATTCGATCAGCCTCGCATTGGCCTCGGTGGGTATGAGGCCCCCGTCCCTGCGCCGGTGGACGGTCCGGAACTCGAGAAAGCCGTCCTTGAGGATCCGATCCATCCGTCCCTCGTTCCTGGGGGCCTCCTCCTCGGCCTCGATTTGGCTGAAGTCCCGGGAGATGAGCTCGTCCCGGGTATAGCCCAGGCGCTCCTGGGCCATGGAGTTCGCCTCCATGATCCTTCCTTGGAGGTCATGGATAAATATCGCGTCCCCGGCGTTGTCAAAGAGGAGGCGGTACTTGGCCTCGCTGTCCCTAAGGAGGATCTCCATGTGCTTGCGCTCGGTGATGTCCACGTGGGTGCCCACCACCCGGCTGGCCCTGCCATTGGCTTCCCTTCCCACGGCCTTGCCCCGGCTGTTGACCCATTTCCAGGAGCCATCCTTGGCCTGGATCCGGAATTCCATCGTAAAGGAGTCTATGTCTCCCCTCTCGCACTCGTCGTTGACCCTTTTCACGTGAGCCCGGTCCGAGGGGTGGATATGCAGGAGCCATTCGTGCTCGGCGGCCAGGAAGTCCTCGACGCCGTAGCCCAGCATGGCGGTATAGGCCGGGTTGTAGTAGACCTCGCCTGTCTTCCCGTCCCAGTCCCAGAGCCCGTCGGTGGTGGCTTCCATGGCCAGGCGGAACCTCTCCTCGCCCTCCTTGAGGGCCACGAGGGCCTTGTCCTGGATGGACACGTCCTTGACCACCGCAATGAGGCATTGCCTGCCCTCGATCTCCAGGACCCTGGCCGAGGCCAACGCGGGAAAGGCCCTGCCACCCTTGCGCTTGAGGCAGGTCCTGAATTCCTTGACTGACTGGTCCCGGCGGAGGAGGTTGACGAATTTTCTCCTGTCCTCCGGATCGACCCATATCGAGATATCCGGGTCGAGGGACGAGCGGCCCACCACCTCTTCCTTCGAGTAGCCCATCATCTCCACAAAGCCCTCGTTCACGTCGATATAGGTGCCGTCCTCGAGGCTGGAGATGGCCACATAGTCGGGGTTGGACTGGAAGATCTTCGTGAATTTTTCGTTGGAGCTGGCCAGCCTCGTGTTCGTGTCCTGGAGGCTGTCCAGGCTGACCCTGAGCTCCTCGTTGGTGGCCTCAAAGTCCATGTTGATCCGGTTGATCCGCTGCTGGGCCGCAAAGAGCTTCAGGGCCATCTTGATCGAGGCGTCCAGGACAGTGAAGGTGGACGACTTGACCACATAGCCATAATTGGTTATTTCCTCCGTCCGCTGGACCGTGCCGATCTCGGTGTGGGAGGAGAGGAAGAGGATCGGTATGTCCCAGGTCCTCAGGATGCGCTGGGCCGCCTCGGTGCCGTACATGCCCTTGCCCAGGTCTATGTCCATGAGGATGAGGTCGATGCCCCCGGCGGCCTCGTTGGCCATCTGTATGGCCGCCTCGCCGCTCAGGGCATGGAGGACCCGGTAGCCCACCCGCTCGAGCTGGGCCTTTTCCGCGAGGGCTATGATCGCCTCGTCTTCCACGAGGAGGATGGTCTTTGCCTGGCTTGCCATGGCTTTAGTATAGACCAGAGCGGGGCCGGAGGTAATCCTGGAATGGGCGGTTCTGATTGACAGGGCTTTTCCTTGTTTGTATAATCCTAGTATCTCGATAGGAAAACGGGGTTATTTGTGTTTTCTGTCCCTACCCGGACCCAGTACGGCATCAGGGCCCTCGTCCACCTGGCCAGGGCCGACGAAGCCGGGGTCGGACCCGCCTCGGCCTCCACCACGAGCGCAGAGATCGCCCGGACCGAGTCCATCTCCCCCAAATACCTCGAGGGCATCATGACCCAGCTCAAGGCCAAGGGCTTGGTCGTGGCCGAGCGGGGCAAGGGTGGGGGCTTTCGCCTGGCCCGGCCCTCCTCGGAGATCCGCATGCTCGACATTGTCGAGGCCCTTGAGGGGGAGGTGAGGCCGGTGGACTGCGTGGACAGCGTCGCCTGCTGCGTCCAGGGTGACGCCTGCATGCCCCGGAAATTCTGGATCGGCCTCAAGGGGGCCATAGATGACTACCTCCTGTCCAAGACCCTGAAAGACGTCACTGAAGCCTGAAAAGCAGCGAAGGAGCCCGAGGCCGCCATGGATACCCGTTTTGTCTATATGGATTACAACGCCACTACGCCCCTCCACCCCGAGGTCAAGGCCCAGATGGTGGCCGACCTGGAGGTCTACGCCAATGCCTCGAGCATGCACGAGGCGGGCCGCCGGGCCCGGTTCCGGGTCGAGGACGCCCGCAAGGCCGTCGCCGCCCTCATCGGCGCCAAGGACCCTGAGACTGTCTACTTTACCTCCGGCGGCTCGGAGTCCAACAATACCGTCTTTGCCACGATGTATGACCTGGGGCGCAAGGGAAGCCGGCGCAAGATCATCACCACGGCCATCGAGCACCCCTGTGTCCTCAACGCGGCCCTCCACCTGAAGGAGGAGGGCTTTCCCGTGGTCTTCCTGCCCGTGGATGGCCAGGGCCGCATCTCCCTCTCCGAGCTTGAGCGCGAGCTCGACCCGGCCCGCTCCGAGGGTGGTCCCGCCCTCCTCGTCTCGGTGATGGCCGCCAACAACGAGATAGGCACGATCCAGGACATGGCGGCCATCGCCCGCCTGGCCAAGGCCGCGGGGGCCCTTGTCCACTCGGATGGAACCCAGGCCGTGGGCAAGGTCCCGGTGAGCGTCGAGGCCTGGGGCCTCGACTATCTCACCCTTTCCTGCCACAAGCTCTACGGCCCCAAGGGCATAGGCGCCCTGTATGCCCGGGCCAAGGCCCCCCTCGAGCCCCTGATCAGGGGCGGCCACCAGGAAAAAGGGGCTAGGGCAGGTACCTACAACAACCTAGGCATCCTGGGCTTTGGCAAGGCCGCCGAGCTGGCCCTGGCCGAACTAGGAGCCTATTCGAGGCGGGTAGGGGCGCTCCGGGAGCGCCTCCGGGCCGGGATAGTGGCCAAGATTCCCCAGATCCGGGTCAACGGCCACCCCACCGAGGTCCTGCCCAACACCCTCAATGTCTCCTTTCCCGGGGCCGAGGGAGAGGCCATTCTTCTTTCCCTGGACATGGAGGGCATCGAGGTCTCCACGGGCTCGGCCTGCGCCTCGGGCTCCCTGGAGCCCTCCCATGTCCTGATGGCCACCGGGGTGGGGCCCGAGCTCGCCCATGGCTCCATCCGCTTTAGCCTGGGCCGGGACACGACCGAGGAGGAGGTGGACTATGTCCTGGAGCGGCTGCCTCCTATCATAACAAGGCTCCGGCGCATGTCGACGATCGAGGCCTGCGTAGACCTGTCCAACCCGACCAACGAGTCCGCGAGCTAGGCTCTCTGGCTTACCCTGTATTGTTAGTAAGGAGCAGATATGAGCGATGCCTTCCAGTGGCTGTATTCGGATGTCGTGAAGGAGCACTTCACCAACCCCAAGAATGTCTTTGACCCGGACGAGAAATTCGCCGCCGACGCCGAGGGCATCGTGGGCAATATCAAGTGCGGTGACCAGATGATGTTTATGCTCAAGATAGGCGCCGATGAGACCATAGCGGATGTGCGCTGGAGGACCTATGGCTGCGCCTCGGCCATAGCCTCGACCTCCATGCTCTCCGAGGTGATCAAGGGCCTGCCCCTCAAGGAGGCCTACGGAATCAAGCCCGCGGACATAGCTCGCCGCCTCGGGGGCCTGCCGGAGAACAAGATCCACTGCTCGGTCCTGGGGGACAAGGCCCTGAGGTCGGCTATCGACACCTGGCTTGAGAAGCGGGGCCGGGCGGGGGAGTTCAAGGGCGAGGACGCCGTCGAGATCTGCCACTGCCTCAATATCACGGACAAGGACATCGAGGAGGCCGTCAAGGCCGGGGCCAGGACCTGGGCCCAACTCCAGGAGGCCACCAAGATCGGCACGGTCTGCGGGGGGTGCAAGCCCCGGGCCGAGGAACTCCTCCACGAGTTCGCCCATATCTACGGCGACTGAAAAGCCCATGGCAAGCAAGCGTTCGGCCAAGGCTGGCGGCCTCATCATGGGCGGGGGCTTTCCCGTGTCCATCCAGACCATGTGGAAGGAGCCTTTGGCTCCCGGCCAGCTCGATGCCGCGGCCCGGCGCATCGAGGGCTTGGCGGCCCTGGGTTGCGATATCCTCCGCTTTGCGGTCCCCGACCTGGAGGCCGCGAAGACCCTGGGTCTCCTCGCGGCCAGGGTATCCATGCCCCTCGTGGCGGACATCCATTTCGACTGGCGCATAGCCCTCGCCTGCCTCGACGAGCCTATAGCCAAGATCCGCCTCAACCCGGGCAATATCGGGGCCCGCTGGAAGGTCGAGGAAGTGACAAAAAAGGCCCGGGACAAGGGCGTGCCCATCCGCATAGGGGTCAACGCGGGCTCCCTGCCTGAGGACCTCCGGGACCGGGAGGACCGGGCCGGGGCCGTGGTCGAGGCCGCCCTGCGGGAGGTCGCCGCCTTTGAGGACCTGGGCTTTACGGATATCCTCGTCTCGATGAAAGCCTCGGACGTCGAGGAGACGATAGCGGTCAACCGCGCCTTCGCGGCACGCTATGACTATCCCCTCCATATAGGCGTCACCGAGGCCGGCCCCCTCATACCCGGGGTGGTCAAGAACACCGCCGCCCTCGTGCCCCTCCTCAAGGAGGGGATAGGCGACACCCTGAGGGTTTCCCTCTCCGCGGACATGGAGAGCGAGGTTGTGGCCGGCCGGGAAATCCTGGCCGCCGCCGGCGCCGGACGGGCCGGGGTCACCGTCGTGTCCTGTCCCCGCTGCGCCCGTGCGGGCTTTGACACCCATGCTTTTTCCGCCCGCTGGTCGAGCCGCCTCTATGGCCTCAAGAAGAATGTCACCGTGGCCATCATGGGCTGTGTGGTCAACGGCCCCGGGGAAGCCCGCCATGCGGACCTGGGCATCACCGGAGCCGGGGACAAGGTGATCATCTTCAAGAACGGCCAGATAGCGCGAACGATCAGGCCAGAAGAGGCCGATACTGTATTCGAAGAGGAGCTTTCAGCCTTCGAATGAGGGCGAGCCAAGGTGGGGGTACAGATGGCCCGGGACAGCAGGTGGAACCGCAGGCAGGAAAGCATACGCTTGGGCAGGACCCTGGCGATCCTGGCCATTGGCCTTGCCTTCATGGCCCCGGCCTCCGGAGCCGAGGGCCCAAGCCCATCCCCCGAGGCCAGGACGGGCTATCTGGAGCGTCCACTTCCCGTCACCAGGGACCAATCCCGGGCCTTTTTCGAGACCGGCCGCAGGCTCTTCGAGGAAAAGCGCTTTGGCGAGGCCCTCCCGGCCTTCCAGGCCGCCATCGCCGAGCGGGACCAGCGCTATGACCTCGCCTCCCAGGCTATCACGGCTCTTCTCGAGCAGAAGACGACGGCCCGGGCCAAGGGCTCGATCAAGACCCTGGTCATGCTGGAGGCCCAGGCTAGCTTGCCTGAGTTCCGGCTCAAGGAGCTGAAGGCCGAGGCCGGATCCTCCCTGACCCTGATGGCCGAGCTCCTTGCCAAGGAATCCCTTGAGGCAGATTTTTCGGCCTTTATCAAGGCCTTCCTCCTTGTCCTCGACCTAAGGCCAATCTCGACCCTCAAGGATTCCCTTTCGGCCCTCAAGACCGCCTGCGCTGACCTGAGGGCCTATCCTGAGGCGGAATACTGGATTGGCCGGGTCTACGAGGCCGAGGGGGAAACAAGCCTGGCGGCCTTCCAGTATCGCCGGGCCTGGGACCAGAGGGCTTCCCTGGATATCTATGAGGAAGGCTTTGGCTACCTTGGGCGGCTCGCCGCCCTCTACCGCACCCAGGGCAACAACCGGGCCTACGAGGACATACTTCAAAGGCTTGTCGACGAGGATCCCCTTTTTGCGGATTCCCGCCGCTATTTCCGGGAGGGCATGGAGAGGAGCCTGGGCCGGGATGGCTTTGACCGCTTTTTCTCCCTCTACCGGGTCAGCTGGGGACCCTGGACGCCCTTTGAGATTGAGCTGGGTGGCTATTACCTAGGCAATGGCCGCCCCCAGGCCCTGGGCCTCCTGGCCGCAGGGGTCGACGCCCTTGCCTCCCGCTGCCTCTGGCGGCTCAAGCAAAAGGACTCGGCCTGGGAATTCACGAGCCTTTCGGCCCTTTTGGACGCGATCGCCCGGGATCGGGAGCTCCAGGCATGGGCCGAGGATGAGGGCTTTTTCCAGGCCCTGCATAACCTGGGCCTAGCCCTGGATGCCGGGGGCTACAGGCAATCGGCCCGGGAAATCTGGGCCCAGCTCGCCAGCCGCCCCTACCTCGAGCCCTGGGCCAAGGCCTCTGCCCGCGCCCTTTCCGCCGTTGCACCTAAGAAATAGCTAGCTTTTCTCCATGGGGGGGAGCTCGCCTTCGTCCTTGATCTTCCTGACCAGCTCGGCGATGAAGGGATCGATGATGGAATAGACCCGCTTGGTCTTTTGGACCTCCGCGGAGACAATCCCATTTTCCTTGAGGATGGCCAGATGCTGGGAGATCACGGGCTGGGGCTGCTTGAGACAGTGCCAGAGGTCGGAGACACAGGGGTCGACCTCCCGGGCTATCAGGCAGAGGAGGCGGAGGCGTATGGGATGACCCACGGCCTTGAGTTTTTGGGCATATTCGGTGAGGTATTCGTCCGGACAGACTTTGTCAGGTTCGGGCATGGCCGGAATATACCCGATCAGGACTCTTTTTTCAACAGGGCTTTCATTTCCCGCTCTGGGCAGGCCCGCAGGTAGTCCTCATAGAATGCCCTCTCCTCGGCGGCCATTTCGCGGATGGCCAGACCCAGGATCCGCCCGGTCCGGGCCACCTGGCAGGAAAGGGAGAGGATCCGGTCCCCGGCGCGGATCGAGCAGTCGTCCAGGATCTCCCCGACCGCCAGGTCCGAGGCTATGGTCTCCGAGTCCGGCATAAAGGATAGGCCCGTGACGGAGACGGTCTCGATGGCCCCGGCCACGGGCTGGAGGGTCCTGGGATGGGAGAACATAAAGTCCAAGCGGTCCCAGGCCGAGGGCGCGAGGCGCTCGGCCCCTCGGGACTCGTCCACTGATACATAGCGCTTGAGGAGGCGCTGGAAGTGGGCCTGCTCGTGGCGATCGTCCAGGTCGTCCTTGACTACGCCGTTGATCCCCAGGTGGGAGGCCTTGGCGGCCTCCTCAAAGGGAAAAAACTCGCCCTTGAGGAGGATGAGGACACATTCCTCCTTGCTCCTTTCCGCGCGGATCGCCTGGGCTATGACCTTCCAGTGCCTCGGGAAGTCCTGGGCGGAGAGGATGACGGCGTCGGGCTCGATCTCATCGAGGTTGTCCAGGGCCTTGAGGGGGCTCCGGTAGCGGATGGGCTCGAAGCCCAGGGGCCGGAGATAAAAGCGGGCTAGGTCGGCGGCCCTGTCGTTGTCGATGAGGAGGAGGGCCTTCATTCGGTTCCCTTGTTGAGGACGGAATAGCCCTCGATATACCAGATATTGTCCCGGCGCACGAGATCGTA
>JAKPBN010000174.1 GCA_029778945.1 Spirochaetota bacterium | reverse complement strand
CATATCCGCCACCCAGACGAGGGCCCCCGAGGCCGCGAGGCCCCGCACTATCTCCTCCCCAAAGCCCTGGGCTCCGCCGGTGACGAGGCATACCTTGCGCTCCACGACCTGGCTGCGCAGGGCGGCCGAGCCGGGGATGGCCTTGGCCGAGGCGCCGGGAGCCCCTGGGACAGCCTTCCCGGCCGCGGGGGCCGCCGGGGCGGCAGGGGCTTCCAGGAGGCTCTGGGCCTCATCCAGGCTCCGGGCCGCGGCAAAGAGCCATGCTTCCCCGCCATGCACGGCGGCAAGGAGGAAGGGCAGGCCGGCTCCTGCGGGAAGGGCGGCGGCCAGGGAGGCCGCGAGTCCGCCCTCGGCGCCTGGGCCGGTGTCGCCTATCGTGGCCTTGAAGGCCGCCGCGGGGATGGCGGTCGGGGACAGGGCCTTGGAGGCCACGACGGCCCTGGCCAGGGGGGCCGGGCCGGAGCGGGAGAGGGCGAGGCCCCGGACGAGGGGGGCTAGGCTAGCGGGATCCATGGTCTACCTTCCCTGGAGCGCGAGGCGCTCGAGCAATGTGGGGTCCTCGGGACGGGTCAGGTCGAGGGCCTTGCCGATGCGGGCGTAGGCGGCCATCCGCTCCTGGATGGGTAGGCCGGCCCGGGGATTGGCGGGGGAAAAGATGCCGTAGCGGGGGTCGAGGGAGGAGAGCTTCTCGTGGGCGATGAGGGCCCAGGTGGCGTCGATCAGGTGGTGGTTCTCCGGCTCGAGGAGCTCGGGGCAGGAGAAGGACTGGCGGGAGGAGTTGATGTCCACCCCGGAGATCTCGAGGAGGCCGTGGCGGGCGGCCAGGTTCCGGATGCGGGCGAGCTGGGCCTTGGTGTTCCGGGGGGGCATGTAGGTCAGGGCCTTGAAGCCCTGGTCGACCATGTAGGGGATGAGCTCGTCGAGGTAGGCGTCCTCGAAGCGCTCGGCCTTCTTGTCCCCCGTGGGCGAGTCGGCCACGTCCCCGAGATAGGAGTAGGCGGGGATGGCCCCCACGGAGAGGGCAAAGGCCGTGGCGGCCCGGGCGGTGACGCACTCCGCCGGCCCAGGCTGGACAAAGACCCGGTCTATAAAGGCCGACTTGAGGACCCCGATGAGATCGGATAACTTGTGCGGATTGGAGGCTTCCGCGAGCAGGCTGGCCACCTTGGCCGGAACCTCGATGCGGAGGCTGTCCTTTAGACCCGCCAGAAGGGCCGGACCCGTGGGCCAGGCCCGGAAGATGGCCAGGGCGGCGGCGGCGAGGATGTGGCGCTCGGTGACCGAGCCGCCCTCGGAGGCCTTGGAGAGGGGCAGGACGTCCTTGTCGTAGTCTATGGGCTCGACCCGGGCGTCTTGGAGGATGGCGGAGACGGCCTGGGTGGTCTTGCGGTTGCGCAGGCCCCGCTCCTTGCAGATGGGCGCGAGGAAGGCCGCCGCGGCCGGTATCGAGGACCGGGGCAGGCCCTGGACCGTGATGTAGGCGTTGCCCAGGGAGTCGGGGTTGTTGATCTTGCGGTCCGCGAAGGGCGAGTCGAGGATGGAGACACGGATCTCGAAGCCCACCGTGGAGCCTATGCCCAGGATGGCGCAGGCCTCCAGCATCTCCACGGCGGCGGACACCGAGTCATGGTCGACCGAGCCCGCCGCGGAAAGGCCGGCCGCCCGGGCTTTCCAGGCGGCCATGGCGGGGGTGTAGGGGCTGAAGGAGTAGATCGTGTGGACGTGGTTGTTGACCTCCCCCGTGGGGCGGGGCACGGCCGCTCCGCCCGGGGCGAGGCTCGGGTCCTCGGCCACCAGGGAGGAGAGGGCGGCAAGCCGGCCCTCCCTGGTGGAGCCGGGATCCCCGGCTATGCGCAGCCAGTCGCTCATGGCTGGCCTGGCCTAGACGCCAAGGCGGGCGCGGCGCGCCAGCTCGAGGCTGGTCTGGATGGTGGTAGGGGTCCGGCCCTTGAGGGGGAGGATCCGCTCGTGGATCGCGTCCAGGATCCAGTCCTTCTGGGGGAAGTAGAGCTCCTCCATCTCCGCGGCGGGGGTGATCCAGTTCCGGCTACCCACGACGGCCACGGGGGCGTCCAGGTGGTCGAAGGCCAGGGTCTGGACGTTGGAGGCCACGGTGTGGAGGAAGGATCCCCGCTCGACGGCGTCGCTGGTGAGGAGGAGCCTGCCGGTCTTGGCCACGGACTCCACGATGGGGCCGTAG
>JAKPBN010000163.1 GCA_029778945.1 Spirochaetota bacterium | reverse complement strand
GATGAAAAGGCTGGCATTCTCTGCGCGTATTTTGCATAAACTCGCGCTTTTCCAGGCCGATAACTTCCTTCCATACTAGTGCCGAGGGGAGACTTGTCAAATCCCGGCCCTAGCTCTGACCCTTGACAGGGCTTCCGGAAAGCTATATATGTTTACTTGTTCATGTGTTCATCTATTGGAGGCAGCATGGTCGACCTGCAGAGAATGCGCAAAGCCCCGGAAAACCTCTGCTCCTGCGAGGTAGTCCACGAGGAGGGCGTGAAGGCCGCCCTCGAGGCCAGCCCTCCGGCGGCTAGCCTCGAGGCCCTTGGGGAGCTCTTCAAGGTCTTTTCCGACCCCAGCCGCCTCAAGATCCTCTCCGCCTTGGCCACCGCCGAGCTCTGCGTCTGCGACCTCCAGGCCGTCCTGGGGGCCAGCCAATCCGCGGTCAGCCACCAACTGGCCCTCCTGCGGGCCTCCCGCCTGGTCAAGAACCGCCGGGAAGGCAAGACCATCTACTATTCCCTCGCCGATTCCCATGTCCGGGCCATCCTTCTCGTAGGCCTTGAGCACATAGAGGAAGAAAGGAAGCCCCAGTGAAAACCCTAAGGCTCAAGGGCCTCGATTGCCCCGTCTGCGCCAAGTCTCTGGAGGATGGCCTCCGGGCCACCCCGGGGGTCTCCTCGGTCAGTGTGGATTTTGCCAGCCTTACCATGAGGATCGAGGCTCCGGGCCTGGAGAGCCTAAAGGAGGCCGTGGGCCGGATCGAGCCGGGGGTCGAGATATCCGAGGCGAGTCCTGTCCCCAAAGCCCAAGCGGCTGCCCAGGTCCGGGGACTGTCAGCCCTCCTGGCCCCGGAAATCCGCAAGGAAGTGCTCCTCATCCTAGGGGCCGGCCTCCTCGCGGGCCTCGCTTTTCTAGTCAAGGCGAGCTCTGTCCCCAGCCTGGCGTGGCTTTCCCCGGCCCTCCTCGTCCTGGCCTGGCTTGTGGCCGGCCACGATGTCCTCCTGGGGGCGGGGCGCAACATCCTCAAGGGCCGGGTCTTTGACGAGCTCTTCCTGATGGGCATTGCGACCATTGGGGCCATTGCCCTGGGCCAGTATGCGGAGGCCGTCGGGGTGATGGTGTTCTACAAGATCGGGGAAGCCCTCCAGGAATCGGCGGCGGCCCGGTCCCGGGCCTCGGTGCGGGGTCTCCTGGACCTGAGGCCCGATATGGCCCGGGTGAGTCGGGGGGATACCTGGATCCTCGTGCCCGCGGAAGAGGTCGAGGTCGGGGAAGTCTTCCGGGTCCTCCCAGGAGAGCGCATACCCCTCGACGGCCGGGTGGTCTCAGGAGAAAGCCTCGTGGACTCCCAGGCCCTGACCGGAGAGCCCAGGCCCAGGCGGGCCTTCCCGGGAGAGGAAGTCCTCGCGGCGGCCCTGTCCCTGGATGGCTCCATCGAGATCGAGGCCCTGCGCCCCGCCGGGGAATCCTCGGCCGCAAAGATAGCCAGCCTGGTCGAGGACGCCTCCCATGCCAAGGCTAGGACCGAGCGCTTTGTCACCCGCTTTGCCCGGATCTATACTCCCATCGTCGTAGCCCTGGCCCTGGCCCTGGCCCTCATCCCTCCCCTCCTGGGCCTGGGCAGCCTCGCCTCCTGGGCCTACCGGGCCCTCGTCCTCCTCGTGATCTCCTGCCCCTGCGCCCTGGTGATCTCCATCCCCTTGGGCTATTTCGGGGGGATCGGAGGGGCGGCCAAGCGGGGCATCCTCGTCAAGGGCGGCAATGTCCTCGATGCCCTGGCCAAGACAGGCACGGTGGTCTTTGACAAGACGGGCACCCTGACCAAGGGGGTCTTCCGGGTCCTGTCCATCGAGGCCCCGGAGGGGGGGTCCCAGGATGAGGTCCTCAGGCTGGCAGCCCAGGCCGAGGCCCGTTCCCGCCACCCCATAGCGGCCTCGATCCGGGCGGCAGCTATGGCCCTGGGCCTCTCGGACGGCACCGACGATGGGGCCTCCGAGATCCGGGAGATGCCTGGCCGGGGCCTGCGCTGCTCCATAGGGGGAGGAACTATCCTCCTGGGCAACCGGGCCCTCCTCGAGGAGGAAGGCATCGTTGGCCTGCCGCCCCGGGCAGAGGGGGCTGGCCCGGACCAGGGGGGCGCCACCGAGGTCCACCTGGCCCGGGACGGAGCCTGGCTGGGGCTGCTGCGGATCGGGGACGAGGCCAAGGAAGATGCGGCCCCGGCCCTGGCCGCCCTGGAAGGCCTGGGGGTGGGCCGGATGGCTATCCTCACGGGGGACGGCCTGGCCTCGGCCGGGCCCCTCGCGGCGAGCCTTGGCATCGCCGAGGTCCATGCCAACCTCCTCCCGGCGGACAAGCTGCGCCACCTCGAGGCTATCATCGCCGAGACGACGGCCCTAGGCGCCACGACGGTCTTTGTGGGCGACGGGATCAACGATGCCCCCGTCCTGGCCCGGGCCGATGTGGGCATGGCCATGGGCGGCGGGGCCGATGCCGCAGTTGACTGCGCCGATGTGATCCTCATGACCGATGAGCCCTCCAGGGTCGCCGAGGCCGTGGCCCGGGCCCGGCACACCAGGAGGATCGTAAGGCAAAACATCATAGGCAGCCTGGCTATCAAGGGAGCCTTCCTCGTTTTGGGAGCCCTGGGGATAGCGGTTATGTGGGAAGCGGTTATCGCGGACGTCGGGGTCGCCCTCCTGGCCACCCTAAACGCCACCCGGGCCATGGGGAATCGACCTTGAGCCCCGGCCCATCGTCGCCTAGACTCTAGGAGGTGAAAGCCACGAGGCTCGGTTCGGTCCTCCAGCTCCTCAAGCTCCGCTTCCGGGGGCAGAGGGCCCTGATACCCCTCCTCCATGGCTTTACCACCCTCACGGTCCTCCTCGTCCTGGCCCTCGTCGCAGGCGGGGGGATAGTGGTTAGAAGCCTGGCCATCCAGAACGAGGAAGAGTCCTTGGGCAGCCTGGCCGAGTCCATGGCCTCCAAGACCGAAAGCCTCCTCTCCCAGATGAATTATGCCTTCTCCACCCTCGAGCGCTGGCTCCTCGCCCACCCCGAGGCCGATCCCCGGAGGGATCCGGAATTCGCAGGCTATGTGACCACCTTCAAGGCCTCCATGGATGGCCTTGTGGACATGAGGGTGGCCAATGCCCAGGGGGACATTTTCCCCGTCCCCCCGGAGTCCATCCAGTCGGACTCGAACATAGGTGACAGGCCCTTCTTTGTCCGCCAGACCTCGATCGCGACCATGGGCTTCGATGTGGGGGATCCCTTCATGAACCGCCTCGATGGGACCTGGGGCATACCCGTCTCCTATCCCCTCATGTCCAAAAATTCCGGGATCGTGATGTTTGTGGGCATTATCCAGGTTTCCCGCTTTCTCTCCATCTACAAGGCCTTCCTGCCCCCCAAGGGCGGGGCCCTCGCCATCCATGGGGATGGCAAAATCCTCCTCACTCTTCCCTTCAATCCCGACAACCTGGGCCGGCCCCTGAGGATACCGCCCAGCCTCGCCTCGTTCCGCAATGACTCGGTGGGGGACTATGTGGTGAGCCATGAGAGCGGGCTCGACGGCCGGAGACGCATCACGGCCTACCACTCCATCGACTATGGTCGCCTCGTGATCGCCG
>JAKPBN010000155.1 GCA_029778945.1 Spirochaetota bacterium | reverse complement strand
CGCGAGGCTGAGGGGACGTTTAGGCTCCGCAGCCAAGGCGCCGGCCTTTGGCTCGCCCTGGGGCGAAGCCTTTTCCTGGGATGTGGTTGCGCAGGAAACCAGCAGGCAAGAAAGGATGGCGGAGAAAACGACAAACCGCATTTTTGCCTTCATCCCAGACCTCCTTTGGACTTTTGCTACTTATGATGATTATACCCCGGCTTCCTGTCCCTGGTTACGAAAAAAAATCGCCCGCTTTCGCAGGCGAATAGCGCTAGAGGAATTGGGAGTTACACAGAGAATGTCCACAGAGGACACGGAGGAGAAGGAGAAGAAGGCAGGCTAAATCAAAGAATTAATTATTCCCTAAATGATTTCTTCTCCGTCTTCCCTCTGTGCCTCTGTGCCTCTGTGCCTAACGCTTCGCTAGGCCTTCGGCTCTGTGGCTAATCCTGATTATTTCTCCCAGGGGAAGTGGTACTGGGTGAGGCCGAGCTCGGCCTTGAGGCCGTCGAATTCCTTCATCTCGACCGCATCGAAGGGCACGCCCTTGTCCTTGCGCTCGAGCCAGGCGTCCCATTCCTTCTCGCCGGCGGTCCAGATCCGGGTTTCCCCGGGGGCCTTCTTGGAGTTGCGCAGGGCCCGGCAGATGTCCCCGGTGGTCTTCTTGAAGGACGCCAGGTCGGTGAAGGCCTCGATGTCGATTGCGATAAAGAAGTGGCCCAGGTTGTAGGGCTGGCGCTTGCCCGCGGCGTCAAAGCCCAAGAGGCCCTTGAGGAAGGCTCCCTGCTGGAGGGCCGAGGAGAGGATCTCCACGACCGTCGCCCAGCCGTAGCCCTTGTAGCCGCCGCCGACCTCGCCTATGCCGCCCACGGGGGTGAGGGCCGCGGTGCCCTTGACGAGCTCGTCCAGGACCGCCACGGAGTCGGTCTTGGTCTTGCCGTCGGCGCCCACGACCCAGCCGGGGGGCATGTCCTTCTTCTGGCGGGCATAGACCTCGATCTTCCCGCGCTGGGTGACTGAGGTGGCGCAG
Organism: Spirochaetota bacterium; assembly: GCA_029778945.1. GTDB lineage: Bacteria > Spirochaetota > Spirochaetia > Treponematales > Rectinemataceae > JANYKC01. The sequence continues at coordinate 7,980 of JAKPBN010000155.1, read as the reverse complement.
TCGATGCTGAAGGGGAAGGCCTCGTCTGTGGGCATGGCCCAGGTGAGGGGGTTGGTCCCGAGCATGTTCTCGACGCCAAAGGTGGGGGCGATGGAGGGCCGGGCGTTGGTGCCCGTGAGGCCGATGCAGCCCCGCTCGGCGGCCTGGCAGGAATAGTAGCCTGCGATCCCGTAGTGGTTGGAGTTGCGGACCGCGACCATGCCCATCCCGAACTTCTTGGCCTTGTCGATGGCCATGTCGTTGGCCATCTTGGAGACCACGTGGCCCATCCCGTTGTTCGCGTCCAGGACGGCCGTGGTCGGGCCTTCCTTGATGATGTCGATCTTGGTGATGGGGTTGATCTGGCCGGCCTTGATGCGGTCGATGTAGATGGGCTTGAGGCGGCCCACCCCATGGGAGTCGATGCCGCGCTTGTCCGCGGTGATCAGGACCTCGGCGGCGATCCGCGCGTCCTTGTCGGGCATCCCATAGCCCTTGAACACGTCGATCATGAATTTCTCTACCGTATCGAAATTCCACCAGACGGCGCCTTCGGTCGAATAGCCACTCATCGTTGCCTCCCTTGGGGGTATGTTTATGCTCCCATGATATTGGCAAAAGCCAAAAACTGGCAAGGTGGTATCATCCTGAAAGTATCGAATAGCTGGAGGGCTCAGGCTTTCCTGGGCAGAAACAGCATGACTAGCCAGGCCAGGAGGGCGAGCCAGAGGAGGACAAAGAGGGCCGAGGCGGCGATCCCGGCGGGGCTCCTCACCCTCTGGCCCGAGGCAAGGCGCCTCCAGGCTTCCCGCCGGGCCCGGGCCATCACCGGAGGGGGGATGAGCCTGATGGCCAGGACAACCAGGGCGGGCAGGATGACAAGGTCATCGAGATAGCCCAGGATGGGAATAAAGTCCGGGATGAGGTCGATGGGGCTCACCGCGTAGCCCACGGTGCAGGCTATGACAAGCCGGGCCAGGAAGGGTGTCCCGGGATCCTTCCAGGCAAGGTAGAGGGCCCAGATCTGGCGCTTGAGCCGCTTGGCCTTCCGGTTGAGCCTGGCCAGGAGGCGGGCTAGGCTCCCGGTCCTTCCGTCCGCCATCAAGGCATTGCCTTCCCGTCCGCCCGGACGGCGGCCCGATTGAGGAGGGCCCGGGCGCCCAGGAAGAAGGGCACGGCACCCGCCTGGGCGATAAGGGAAAAGACCACGAGCCCGGGCAGGGAGCGCTCATAGAGGATGCCCATCAGCCAGGAGCCCAGGAACCAGAAGAGGCCAAAGCCCGCGTTGAAGAAGCCAAAGGCCGTGCCCCTCCTCTCCTTGGACACCATGCCGGTGACCGCCGCCTTGAGGATGGACTCCTGGGCCCCCATGCCTATGCCCCAGACGAGGACTCCCGCCACGGCCACCCAGGCCTGGCCTGAGAGGAACACTAGGGGGGCAAAGCAGGCCGAGAGGACCGTGGACAGGACTATGGCCCCCATGCCCTTGCGGTCATAGAGGCGCCCAAAAAAGAGGGCCGCCACGGCATCGATCCCCATGGCTCCCGCGTAGACGATGGGGATGAGGTTGTCCGGCAGGATGGCCTTCTTGGACATGTGGAAGGCCATGAGGGGAAAGTCGGCGAAGCCCGCGGCGAGGAGACAAATGCCCGCCAGGTAGAGCCAATAGGGCAGGCGCAGGCCCGAGGCCTGGCCAGCCTCCTTGGCGGTCTCAAAGTCCTGGGGCCGGGGATAGCGGCTCCGGGCCAGGAGAAGGAGGCCCAGGGCGATGGCCGCGGGGATGGCCAGGAGAGCGAAGGCCAGGGCATAGGCCTGGAGCTTCTCGGCCTTTCCCTTGAGGGTCAGGACGAGAAAGAGCATCACCGGTCCCAGGAAGGCCCCGATCTGGTCCAGGGCCTCGGCGAGGGCAAAGCCCTTGCCCACCCCGACTTCCTTGGCCGCAAAGGACACGAGGGTTGTCTTGGCGGGATTGCGTATGGCCTTGCCAAAGCGCTCGACCACAAGGAGGCCGCAGGCATAGACCCAGCCCAGGCCGGGGGCCAGGGCCAGGGCTGGGATGGCTATCAGGTTGATGGCATAGCCGATGATGGTCATGAGCCAGTACTTTTTCGTGCGGTCCGAGAGGTAGCCCGTGAGGAGGCGCAGGGCATAGCCGATGAATTCCCCCAGGCCAGAGACAAAGCCCACCGTGGCCGCCGAGGCCCCCAGGAGGAGGAGGTAGGGGCCGACGATGGCCCGGGAGCCCTCATGGGTCAGGTCGGAGAAGAGGCTCACAATGCCTAGAAGGACAAGGAAGGAGTAGGCTGCGCGCTTTTTGGGGTCCGGCTGGGCTTTCATGGGATAGAACCTAGCATATCATGGGCACTTATGCAACTTGAGTTGCATACGATCCTGAGGTATAGTCGGGCCATGGAATCGTGGCTTCTCTTTGCCTACCAGCTCCCCGCGAGCCCCTCGACCCACCGCTCCTATACCTGGCGCAAGCTCAAGGCCGCCGGGGCCTTCTACCTCCAGAACTCGGTCTGCCTTCTCCCGGACCGGGAGGGTCTGCGGGCCCAGCTGGCCGGCCTCCAGGCCGAGATAGCCGAGCGGGGGGGCTCGGCCCGCCTCATCCCCATGGCCGTCAAGGACAAGGCCGAGGAAGGCCGCCTGGTGGCCGACTTCCTGGCCCAGATCGACGACGACTACGGGGAATTCCTGGAGAAATGCGGGGACTTGCATGCCGAGCTGGCCAAGGAGCGAAAGAAGGGCCACCTGACCTGGGGTGAGCTCGAGGAGAACGAGGCCGAGCTCGCAAAGCTCCGGGCCTGGCTGCCCCGCCTCGAGGGCCGGGACTGGTTTGCCTCCCCCAAAGGCGGAGAAGCCCGCCGGGGCCTCGCGGCCTGCGAGGAGGACTTCCGGGCCTTTGAGGCCGAGGTGGAGGCCGCCACCGGAGGCCCGGGGATCTAGGCCGGGGCTCCCCGGGCCGCCTCGGCCTCCCGGGTCTTCTGCACATTTTCCCGGGAGATCTGGGCTATCTTCACTATCTCGGCGGCCGTGCCCCGCAGAGACTCCTCCATGCGGCCATAGGTCTCGCGCACGCTGCCGGCCGTCTCCGTCAGGGACTTCAGGGAGCCGCTGATCCCGTCGGTCTCCGAGGACATGCTCGCCATGGAATCGAAGACCACCTTTACCCCCGAAGCGCAAGTCGCCAGGTCGCCGAGGACCTTGCGTATGTCCGCGCCCGAGAGCTCCGTGAGGGCGCTGGCGGCCTCCATGCCCTTGCTCATGTCGGCTATCGTCTTGGCTATCCGGGAAGCGCTCTTTCCGGACTGGTCGGCGAGGGCGCGGATCTCGAAGGCCACCACCGCGAAGCCCTTGCCCGACTCGCCGGCATGGGCGGCCTCGATGGAGGCGTTCATGGACAGGAGGTTCGTGAGGGAAGCGATCTTGTTGATCCCCGCCACCAGGTCATGGATGCCCCCCATCTGGTCCTTCAGGGCATGGACGGCCTCGAGGGACTTGGAGAGCTCGCTTTGCACGGCGCTGGCCGTCTCCAGGAGGCTCGAAAGGCCTAGCTGCCGCTCCGCGGAGATGGTGGAGGATTGGTTGAGCGTGGAGAGGAGTTTGCCTATGCGCTGGTTGGCGTCCTGGATGGAGGAGGCTTGGTCATCCGTCAGGCTCGAGAGGGTGGGCAGCATGGATATCACCCCCTCGAGGAGGCCCGAGGCGCGGGCGATCTCCTCGTCCAGGGCCGTCGTCATCTGGGCCAGGGTCTCCTTGCCCCGCTCGAGCATGGACTGGCGGAACTGCTGGCAGTTCTCCGGCTTGTTGAGGCCGTTGTGGACGGCGGTGGCCATGCCTTCGCAGCTCCCGTAGCCGCAGGCCCCGCAGTTCAGGATGTCCTTTTCCCCTTCCTTGGCCATCCGGCCGTAGATGGATTTCAGCTGGTCCTTGTCCGGGTGGGCTATGGCCACCAGGGCCGAGCGGTCGGTATAGGTCCGCGCGAAGAGCCCGGGCTTCCACCAGCGGCGGATGCCCGCCCTCACCCCCTGGGCCGAGCTCCGGCGGAAAAGACCCTTCGTGGAGAGGAGGTCCCGCTGGGTCTCGTCCCTGCGGCGGACCTCGGCCTCGAGGACGTCCTGGGGGAGGTCCTGGCAGCCCGTGCCGGTGCCGCCATTGCAGCCCTTCTCGCAATTGAGGCAATCCAGGATGAGGGGATTGGCCTTCCTGGCCAGGGCCTCGGGCAACTCGCGCAGGTAGGGATAGATGGCCCCGGGCCCCTCGACCTTGCGGATCCGCCTGGAAAGGGAAGGCTCCTCCCTCTCCACGGTCTCCTTGAGCCCCCCGGGGGAGGAAAAGAGGACGGCCCTCTCGGCCGGCGGGTTGTCATAGCCCAGCTCGGGGAAGTCCGCGAGCCTCACCCCGGTCCCCTCCAGGTGCCGGACGAGCTTATCCAGGGTCACGTTGTAGTCCCCAAGGCCCGTGGCGTCGAATTCGCGGCGCTTGGCCACGCAGGGGGAGATCACGGCTATCTTGTGCCCCCCGCAGCTCCGGCCGGAATTCCCGGGCAGCCTTGATCGTGTGGAGCATGGGGCTGTCCGCGGGGGCCAGGTAGGGAAGCAGCTCGGGCTGAAAAGTCTCGATATAGGAGACTATGGCCGGGCAGGGCTGGGCGATCACGAGGGGAGGTCCCTTGGCCTTGATGTGCTTTAGGTAGGATTCCACCGTAAGCTCGGCGCCAAAGGCCACGTCAAAGATGGCCGCCATTCCACGGCTCTTGAGCCAGCCATTGAGCCTCAGGGCCTTTCCCGGGAGTCGGGCGGCCACGGCGGGGGCCACCACGGCGATCATCTTCTCCCCCCGCCCCAGGCCGGACAGGAAGGCGTCCAGGTCGTCCACGCCCTCGCGGGCCTTGTGGGTGCAGGCCCGGATGCAGGCCCCGCAGCCGATGCAGAGCTCGTGATTGATGGCCACCTTGTCTCCCGAGCCATCGATGCAGTATTTGACGGGACAGACGGAGATGCACACATGGCAATTGACGCAACGATCCTCGATGACCTTGATCACAGGCTTGATCTGGGCGGACATGGAAGCTCCTCCTGCGGCGGCGGGCTTTGGGCTAGATCCTGAGGTTTTTCAAAGTCGATTGCACAGAACGGCGCGGACGGTTTTTATGACTTTCCCCGATTCAGACCTAAGTCTATGCACGGCTAGGCCAATGTCAAATTGGCCGCCTCCTAAAACATGACCGCAAAAATCACGGGCCGTGATAAAACCTATCAGAATTGCTGCGGGAGAGGCGGATCCTAAGCCCCGGGGACGGGGCTTTGCGGGAGCCACCCTCGAGGACCTTAGAGGGTGATCTTTGTCCTGAAGACGAGCCTGGCCCGGCCTCCGACCTTGACGAGGCGGGGCTCCCGCCCGGTGCCAAAGACCTCTACCGTGATGTGGCCGGTCCGGCCCATCGCCTCCCCCTGCTTGGCCACAAAGCTCCGCCCCTCCTCGTGGATGTCGAGGCGCCCCAGGTGGGCCAGCCAGGCCCCCAGGGGGCCATTGGCGTTGCCCGTCACCGGGTCCTCGGCTATGCCTATGGCGGGGGCGAACATGCGGCCGCTCACGAGGGACGTGGCCTCCCCGGAGTCAAAGGTAAAGGCGTAGAAGCCATTGCAGCCAATCCGGGCGCTCAGGGAGGACAGGAGCTCGGAGCGGATGCTGATCCGGTCGAGGACATACCGCGAAGCTATGGGGACGAGGACCTTGGAGTGGCCCGTGGAGACAATCTGGATGGGCAGGGAGGAGTCGAGGTCGAGCTCGTCTATACCCAGGCCCCGGACCAGGTCGGCCCTGGCCTCGCCCTCGATGAGGCGGCCATACTCGATCGCCCCCTGGGTCATCACCACCCTCAGGTCCTCCGGGCCCCCGGGACTGTCCTGGACGGGGTGGATCTCCACCGGGAGGATGCCCGCCCCGGTCTTTTGGACGATAGTCCCCTCCCTGATGCCCCTGGACCGGGCATAGACATAGTGGGCGGCTATGGTCGCATGGCCGCAGATGGGCACTTCCTGGCGGGGGGTAAAGAACCGGACCTCCAGGTCATAGCCCGGGCCGGGGACATTGCGGATAAAGGCCGTCTCGGAGTTGTTGAGCTCCCGGGCGATCCCCAGCATCTGGGCCACCGAGAGGCCCTCGGCATTGAGGACAACCCCGGCGGGATTGCCCCGGAAAAGCTCGGTCGTGAAGGAGTCGACCTGGCAGACCTCAAGCTCCATGTCTGTCGATCCAATAGACCACCAGGTCCTGGGGCCGCCCCGCCTCGGTGGGCTCCACCCGCTCCTCCTCCACCCGGCCACCCAGGGCCTCGGGGATCGCCCGGCTCCTTGAGTTGTCCCTCTCCACGGGATAGATAAGGTGGTCGAAGTCCAGCCTGGCCCTGGCCCAGGCCACGATAGCCGCCACCGCCTCAAGGCCGTAGCCCTTGCCCTGGGCAGCCACCTTGAGCCAGATCCCCAGCTCGGGGGTCCGGCCGCCTATCCCGTGGAGGCCCGAGCAGCCCAGGAAGTCCCCGCTCGCCCCGTCCAGGATGACCAGCTGGAGATTGGTCCCGGTCACCAGGCCCCGGAGGGAGGCCTCGATAAAGGCCACGGTGTCCGAAATGTCCCGGGGCGGGCTGGGATACATGTACTTGGTGACCTGGGGCGTGAATTCCTGGAAGATGTCCTGGGCATAGCGATGCCCAATGGTCCGCTGAAGGAGGCGGGGGGATCCGAGGGTCACATCGATGAGGTTCACAGAAGGCGCCTCCGGGCCGGTGTCAGGGGAGTATAGGGATGTCCAGGACCTCCGCGGTCCCCTGATCCTGCTGGATGACTATCTTCCCCCGAAGCCGGGCCGTCAATCCCCGGCCTTGCCCAGCTTCCGGCGATACACGTCCGCGTCGAGGAGGGCCAGGAAGGCCCTCCCCTCCTCGCAGTTGGCGGGGTCAAACTCGCCCCGGCCCAGGCTCAGGGAAAGGCGGTAGGGCCGCTGGCCCGAGGCGTTGAGGACCTCGATGCCTTCCTCGACCCGGCAGACCAGGTCCTCGATATCCATGGCCTCCCGGGAATCCGCCAGGACCACAAACTCGTCCCCGCCCATCCTGGCCACGAGGTCATCCACCCGGACCGAGGCGTGGAGGATGGCCGAGACATCCTCGAGGGCCCGGTCCCCGGCCCCGTGGCCGAGGCTATCGTTGATCCCCTTGAAGGCGTCGATGTCGATCAGGAGGCCGTAGAGCCGCCGCCCTCCCTTGGCGCCCTCGATCCTCCGCTCCAGCTCCTCATCCAGGCTCCGCCGGTTGGCGGCCCCGGTCAGGTAGTCGGTCTTGGAGCGGCGGTTTTCCAGATTAAAAGCCACGGTGACGAGAAAGAGGGTCATCGTGGGCCAGAGGAGGATCAGGCCATAGATGGCCGTCTGGAGGATCGAGGCGAGGATCATGGGGAGGGGATAGGCCACGAGGACGGTAAAGACCTGGCGGCTCACCTTCCGGCGGTTGCGGATGATATGCGCGACGAGGAAGAGGCTCAGGAGGAACTGGGTGGCCGCATAGGCCGGGAACCAGGGCCCCCGGCGATAGTGGTTGTCTGAGTCGACGGTAAAAACAAGGCCCAGGAAGGGGGTGAGGAGGGCTAAGATGGTGGTGACTAGCATCACCGCCCCCAGGGGGCCCATGAGCCGGGGGAGTCGCTTTTCGTCCCGGAAAAGCTGGAAGTCCGCGTAGAGGATCGAGAGGGGAAGGGGAAGGCTATGGAAGAGGTAATAGAGCGTCGAGGAGGAGACCACTAAAAGCCAGGCCAGAGGGCCTGGCCGACCGTCAAAAAGGAGGATGCAGGCATGGGTCAGGATCATGGCGGCCGTGGAGAGGAGCAGGGCCTGGAAAAGTCTCGTGTCCAGGTCCCGGCGGGCCGTGCGCCTCCGGTCCCCGGAAAACCAGATGATGGCTATGACCACGAGACAGAAAAAATAGAGCTGCAGCTGAAGGAC
>JAKPBN010000121.1 GCA_029778945.1 Spirochaetota bacterium | reverse complement strand
AACGCTATACCTACGGCTCCGCTAGCCGCAGGCATAGCGAAGCGTTAGGCCTCCGGGCTTGCGCCCTCGGCTCTGTGGCATCCCTCCCTTTTCCCTTTCCCTTGCGGGAAGGGGGGGGGGCGTGATAGGCTTTCCCTTATTCCGATAGCCATGAGGACTGCCCGTGTTCCTGAAGAGCCTTGAGATATTCGGCTTCAAATCCTTTGCCGACCGCACCCGAATCGAGTTTGCCGACGGCATCTCGGCCCTCCTCGGCCCCAATGGCTGCGGGAAGTCCAATGTCGTGGACGCCATCAAGTGGGTCGTGGGGGAGCAGTCCGCCCGCAGCCTCCGGGCGGACACGATGGAAGACATCATCTTCAATGGCACGGAGACAAGGAAGGCCTTAGGCGTCGCCGAAGTCACGGTCACCATCTCCAACGAGACCGGCCTCCTTTCCCTGGACGTCCCCGAGGTCGCGATCAAGCGCCGCCTCTACCGCTCCGGGGAGGGCGAGTACTTTATCAACGGCCGCCAGGCCAAGCTCAAGGAGATCCGGGAGCTGTTCTGGGACACGGGCATAGGCAAGTCCGCCTATTCCGTGATGGAGCAGGGCAAGATCGACCAGATCCTCTCCTCCAAGCCCGAGGAGCGGCGCTACCTCTTCGAGGAGGCCGCGGGGATCACCAAGCACAAGGTCCGCTCCCGGGAGGCCGAGCAGAAGCTCGAGAAGACCGAAGAGAACATGCGCCAGGTCAATGGCATCCTTGGGGAGGTCAAGCGGAGCCACGACTCCCTCAAGACCCAGTCCGAGAAGACCCTCAAGTACCGGGCCCTGCGGGATGAGATCTTCGCCGCCGAGCTCGACCTCCACCTCCTCCGCCTCCGCCAGTTTGTCCAGGAGAAGGACCGCCGGGACGAGGAGATAGGCAACAAGACCAAGGCCCGGGACGCCCTTAAGGCCGAGATAGACGGAATCAACCTCTCCCTCGAGGAAAGCCTCGACATCGTCAACGGGATGGAGGCCAAGCTCGTCGAGGCCCAGAAGACCGTCTACGGCCTCGCGGTCGAGAAGGTGGGCAAGGAAAAGCAGCGCAAGCTCCTCGCCGAGAGGGTGGGGGAGACCAAGGGCAAGATCGACCAGGCAAGGCTGCGCACCAAGTCCGTCCGGGAGCGCCTCGAGGGCCTGCGGGAAGACGAGGCCGAGAAGGAAGAGGAGCTCTCCTCCCAGAAGGCCAGGCTCAAGGAGATCGAGCGCAACATCGGGGAGTTCGAGACCACGATCAAGAGCGCCGAGGGCCGGATCCGGGCCAACGAGGCCGCGGTGGCCAAGGCCGAGGCCGAGATCCTCGCCCTCGAGAAGGACCGCGTGGGCGCCCGGGAGCGCCTGGACGCGATCACCGAGGACATTGTCGAGGAGCTCGACGCCCGCCTCAAGGACTCAGGCTATTCCGCCCAGGAGCGCCGGGCTGCCGAGGAGGCCATCGAGGGCCTGATCGCCCGGATCCTCGCCAGGCTCTCGGGCAAGGCCGCGATCTTCGAGGACCTCGACCGCCTGCCCTCCCTGGCCGCCGAGGAGGCCAAGTCAGTCCTGGCCAAGGCCCGGGCCGACCTCCTCGAGTCCGCCGGGGTAGCCGAGGAGCTCAAGGGCCGCTACGAGGCCTACCGCAAGACCACCCCGGCCTTTATCGACGAGTTCCTCTCCCCTGAGGGCATCATCACCAAGAAGCGGGCGATCGACCGGGAGATAGCCGGCATCGATGACGGGGTCGAGTCCCGCCGGGCCAATATCCTCAACCTCCGGGCTGAGAACAAGGCCCTCACGGAAAAGCTCGACGAGTACCGCCGCACCCTCGAGGAGCTCCGGGGCAACAAGATCCGCGTGGAGACTCAAGGGACCGCCGCCCAGGAGGCCCTCGCCCTCTTGAGGCGGGAGATCTCCGGCCAGGAGGCCTACCTCAAGGAGCTCGAGAGCGAGGTCTTCCTCGAGGAAAAGCGCCTGGGGGACGCCGAGGAGGAGCTCTCGGAGATCGACGAGGACCTGGCCGACATCGAGAAGCAAGGCCGGTCCCTCCAGGCCGAGCTCGCCCGCCTGGAGACCGAGATCTCCGTCAAGAACTCCGACCTCGGGAAGCGCCAGGAGGACCTCAAGAAGCGGATGGAAAAGCTCGGCGGCCTCCAGGCGGAGATCGAGCGCCTCCACCTCGGCCTTGCCCAGACCGAGACAGAGATCAAGAACATCAAGGACAATTTCCTCGAGCAGTACTCCCGGGACCTCCTCGAGTTCGAGACCCGGATGTTCGAGCTCCATACCCCGGTGTCGGAGCTGAGGGAAAAGCTCACGGCCCTGAGGCAGCGGCTCAAGGACCTAGGCTCGGTCAACCTGATGGCCCCCGAGGAATTCGCCGAGGTCAAGGAGCGCTACGATTTCCTCTCCGGCCAGATCGCCGACCTGGAGAAGGCGCGCACCGACCTGAAGCGCATAACCGAGGAGATCCGCAACGAGAGCGCCGAGCTCTTCCTCACCACCTACAACAAGATCAAGAAGAATTTCCACAACATGTTCCGCCGCCTCTTTGGGGGTGGCCGGGGCGAGCTCAGGCTCGTCGACCCGAGCCATGTCCTTGAGTCGGGCATCGAGATCTACGCCCAGCCCCCGGGAAAGAAGCTCGAGACCATCTCCCTCCTCTCGGGCGGGGAGAAGACCCTCTCGGCCATCGCCCTCCTGTTCGCCACCTACATGGTCAGGCCCTCGCCCTTCTGCTTCCTCGATGAGATCGACGCGGCCCTGGACGAGCAGAATGTCATCCGCTTCGTGAACCTCCTCCAGGAGTTTGGCCGCTCGAGCCAGTTCGTCGTGATCACCCACAACAAGAAGACGGTCACCGGGGCCTCGACCCTCCTCGGGGTGACGATGGAGGAGTCCGGGGTGACCAAGATCATCGCCGTCCGCCTCGAGCGCTCCGACGGCCAGGCGATCACCATGCCCAGCCCCATGACCTCCCTGGAGGACGAGGAGGTCGAGTACGAGGAGGGCACCGAGCTCCCCCCCAGCGAGGCCCCGACCGTCGCACCCCAGGCCCTCCCCGAAGCCTCGGTTGAGGCCGAGCCCATGGTCGAGAGCGCCGCCGTCTCCGGGCCGGAGCAGGGAGGCTGATCCATGGCAGGGAAGCCCCTCGCCGAGCGTCTTGCGGCCCTCGTGGGGGGCTTGCGCAAGTCCCTGCCCTTCCTCAAGCCCCGCCTGCCCGTCCCCGGCGAGGCCCAGGAGCCCTTTGACAGCCTCGAGGACGGCACGACCCTTGTCCACGATGACTTTGAGCCCAACGCGGCCCTGGACCTGGCGGCCGGCTCCAAGGCGGGAGCTGGAAAAGGTGCCTCCGGCGGCCTTGAGGGCCTCAAGGCCGCCCTTGAGGCGATCCTCCAGTCCCGGCTCCTCCTCGGGCTGGCCCTGGCCATCCTTCTCTTTCTGCTGGCCCTGGCCCTGGTGGCCCTCTTTGTGAATGCCCCGCCCCGGCCGGCCCAGGTCCAGGCCGCCAGCCAGGGCCTGGGGGCCGGCGGTCCCAGCCCCGAGGGCCAGGCCCTCCTGCGGGGCCTTATCCTGCCTCCGGGGCCGGATAACGCGGCCCGGGTCGAGCTGGAACGGGAGACCTCCAGGGTGTATACTGACGGGGAGCTTGCGGCCTTCCGCACGGATCCGAAGGATGTCGATATCTCGGGGCTCAAGGCGTCCACGGACGCCGAGATCAGGGCCCTCTACGGGACGGTTCCTTGAAGAATGCATCAAAGGGCTCCTGGCTTTTGGGCCTCGCCGTCCTCGGCCTCTTCCTCGCCTGCCTGAGCGGTCCCAAGGCCTCTCCAGAGACCAAGGCAGCCCAGGCTCCGGCGCCCGCTCCGGCCCAGGCGGCTGTCCCGGCCCCCGCGATTGTCCCCGCAGAGGCCCCTGCCCCGGCCGAGCCTGCGCCCAAGCAGGTCCCGCTCCCCCAGGTTTCCGACCCACGGCACAAGCCCCTTCCTTCCTCGGTGCTTGTCCTGAACCTGCCCGAGCCAAGTCTGGCGTCTATGGCCCCGGCGGTAGCCGCCCTGGCTCCTCCTCAGGCCTCCAGCGCCCCCGCCCCTGGACCTAGTCCCGCCCTGCCCAGTCCCCCGGCTCCAAGCCCGGGGCCACTTCCTGCGGCGTCTCCGGCCCTGGCCCCAGTTCCGGCTCCGGTTCCTGCTCCGGTACCATCCAAGCCTGCGCCCAAGCCCGAGGCACCCAAGCCCGAAGCACCCAAGCCCGAGGCGGCTAAGGCTCCGGTCCCCAAGGCCCCGGAGACCTCCAAGGGCTTATCCCTGCCTCCCCCGGGCCCGGCCTCCACTATCCAGTCCCAGCCTGCCCAAATGGAGCGCAAGCCCGATATCGCCCGCAATGTCACGGTTGACCTAGGCCAGAGGATCGAACTGCCCTTTGAGGGCTCGGGCTGGACCTACCTGGGGGAGACCGAGGGCCGGGAGGGCATCCTCTATGAATCCCGGCGCTACGAGGGCCCGGGCCTGACCTTTGTCCTCAACACGAGCAAGGTTGGGGATTTTGTCCTTCGATTCCAACGGGAGGACCTCCTCCGGGGGACTACCAACGAGGAACTCGTCGCCGTCCACGTAAATCCCAAGCCCCTCAAGGCCGAGCCCCTCCCAGGAGCGGCGCCGGCTTCCCTCGCGGCGCCTCCAGCCAGCCCGGGGAGCTCCCAGCCTGGATCGGTCGCGCCCGCCACTCCTGCCACGCCGGTTACCCCGGTAGCGCCCCCAAAGCTCGGGACTCCGGCGGCCCCTGGCGCATCCCCCGTCCCGGCCCAGCCTAGCCCCACGGTGAGGGCTATCCCCCAGGCCCAGGCTTCCTCGGCCTTTGCCCTGAGCCTGCCTGAGAGTCCCGAGGGCCTCCTCCAGGCCGCGCGGAAGGAGCTCCTGGCCGGGAGGGTCTCCGGCTCCCTGACCGCCCTCGACCGTTTTCTGGACCTTTATCCCGAGGGCATGGACGAGGTGTTTTACCTGTATGGCCTTTCCCTCGAGCAAAATGGGGACTCGAAGGATATCAAGCGGGCCTACGCCTCCTATAAGCGGCTTGTGGACACCTGGCCAGAAAGCCAATTCTGGGACCAGGCCAAGGCTAGGATGGCCTTTCTGGAGCGCCACTACTTCACTATCCGCTAGGAGCCCGATAGACTTCCTGGCCTTGGCCGGCCCCGAAGGACAAAGACCGATGAAAGAAGAAGCCCTCTACTATCGCAAGCCCGACTTGGGTGTCCATGAGGCTCGCCTCGTAGCCGTCCTTGCCCGGGAGAATGCCGAAATCCCGGACCTCATCCTGGATTCCTCGATTTTTTATCCCGAAGGCGGGGGCCAGCCCTGTGATTTGGGCAGTCTGGGCGGAATTCCCCTGGCCTGGGTTGGCGAGGAGGGGGGCCAGGTCATACATCGCCTATCCGCGGCCCTGCCTCCCGGGATTGGCCCCGGGGCAAGGCTTTCCCTTGTCCTCGACCAGGGCCGGCGCCTGGATCACAGCGAGCAGCACTCGGGCCAGCACCTGCTCTCCTCCACCTGCCTGAGGGTCCTGGGCGCCCCGACCCGTTCCTTTCACCTGGGACCTGAGTCCTCGACGATAGACATCGATTGCCCCCTGCCCGGTCCGGAGGTGGTCCGGGAGGTAGAAGACATAGTAAATCAATATATAGCATATAATTATTCTATAAGGACCCATCTCTGTCCCCCGGAGGACATCACCTCCTTTCCTCTTCGGCGCCTCCCTCCGGCCGGGGAGGAGGTCTTGAGGGTTGTGGAGATCGATGGCCTCGACTTTACCCCCTGCTGTGGTACTCATCTGGCCTCCACCGGGGCCCTGAGGCTCCTAGTCCTTACGGGGTCCGAGAAGTACAAGGGCCTCACCCGCCTGTCCTTTCTGGCCGGGGGGAGGGCGGTAGCCCTGGCCCTGGAGTCCACCCTGGCCGCCCGGGACGCCGGCAGGGTCCTCGGGGCCGGGCCTCGAGGCCTGGCGGAGGAGGCGATCAAGGCCGCGGCCAGGCTCAAGAAGGCCCAATCGGAGCGGAAGTCCCTGCTGCGGGATAGGGCCTTCCTCGAGGCCCGGGCGGCCCTGGCCCAGGAGCCCGGTGGCAAACCCCTGCTTTTTAGGCTCCGGGACAGGGACGCCGAGGCCGCCACCGAGGGGGCCAAGGCCCTCTCCGACCTGGGGGGCCTGGGCATTTTTGTTTCAATGGATGAAATGACGGTCTGCGCCGCCGGCCCCAAGGATGGGCCGGACATCGCGGCCCTCCTGGCTCCGGCGGCGGCCGCGATGGGTGGCCGAGGGGGAGGAAGGGGCGTATTTTTCCGGGCAAGCTTCGCGGAGCCGCGTTTATTGGAGGAATTCCTTGCGGAATCGATGAATATTTTGCAGAATTGACACTATCTATTGACAATTATTAAAATAATAAATACGATTATTCTGTATCCTGCCTAAAAGGAGCAAAAGCGATGGACCAGCACGCGATCGATATTTCACGATTTTTTGAGCTTGTTTCGGGGATCCAGATCCGCTCGAGGAGGACCATCGAGTCCGGCCTCCGGGTCCGGGGCCTCACCTATGCGCAGTATTCGGCCCTTTTTGCCCTGGCCGCCAAGAACGGCATGAGCCAGGCCGAGCTGGCCCAGGCCCTCGACACGGACTCCACGACCGCCATGGTTCTCCGCACCTCCCTGGAGAAGAAGGGCCTTGTGGCCCGGGTCGATGATCCTGAGGATGGCCGAGTCAAGCGGATTGAGATTTCCGCGGCCGGAAAAGCCGCCCTTCAGCAGGCGGGTCCGGAGACGCGCAATCTCCATGCCAAAACCGCCGCATATCTCACGGAAAGCGATCTCAAGCGCCTTCTGCCCGTCCTAGATCGCCTCTACGGCTTCCTTGGGGAGCTTGCGGATTCCAACAAGGGAAGCTCCGAGCCCAAGCGCCTGGGCCGCCCCCGCAAGGATTCTCCCAAAGCCAAGACTGGGGCCAAGCCCAAGGCCAAGGCGACCGCCAAGGCCAAGCCTGCGGCCAAGGCCGCCCCCAAGGCCAAGCAGGCCGCCAAGGCCAAGCCCAAGTCGGCCGCCCCCAAGGCGAAGGCCAAGCCCGTCCGCAAGGCCAAGTAAGACTCTAGCCAAACGCCACCAACTAGAGGGTCGGCCCCAGGGCCGACCCTCTAGGATTTTAAAGGGTAAAGGTGAGGCCCGAGACGAGGATCCCGGGCAATAGCGCCCCGCCAAGGGCCCGGACCCCATAGCTCCCGGTCTCGGCCACCAGGGTCCTCTCCCGCGTGAGGGCCTCCAGGCGCCCGCCCAGGAGCTCGTAGAGGCTCTCGTCAAAGCGCATATCCTTTATAGGAGCGACTATCTTCCCGCCCTCCACCCAGAAGCAGGAAAAGCGGGTCATTCCGGTGACCCGGGCGGTCTCCACATCGCTCCAATTAAGATAATGGAAGTTGGAGACATAGACCCCCCGGTCGAGGGCCTTTAGGGCCTCGGCCTCCGGCAGGTTCCCCGCCCCGACGCTCGGCGACCGGAGGTATTCCCCCTCGGGGGCCGCGTTCGAATCTAGGCCGTACTGGACCGCGGACTTGGCGGAGACGAGGCTCGAGACAAGCTTGCCTTCCCTGATGAGGTCGAGGCTCTCGGGGGCCAGGTCACCGCTCTCGTTGAAGCGGGGCTCGACGCCCAG
>JAKPBN010000066.1 GCA_029778945.1 Spirochaetota bacterium | reverse complement strand
CCTTGAGGTCCTGGACCTCGGTGACCAGGTCCTTGGAGGATCCGAGGACCACCTTGTAGGTCTTGACGGGCAGGCCGCTGGCCCGGGGCGTAAAGGTCTGGAGGTCGGGGCTATAGACCACGCCCACCGAGGTGAGGAGGTACCAGCCGGAGGGGAGGCGGAGGATCTTCCTCACCTCGCCGCCCCCCCAGAGGAGGCTGGTCTTGAGGAGGGGGCCGGTGCCCGGGGTGGCCGGGGCCGCCTCGAGGCGGTAGAGGCCGGTGTCATAGCCCGCGAGGAAATCCCCCGCGGTCAGGCCCGGGTCGAGGCTTTCCCCCGCCTTGGCGCTGGCCCTGGCCGGGATGAGGAGGATGGCAACGGTGAGTAGGCAGGCTCCGGCGGCCACTGCGGCCGCCCGTCGTAGGTTCATGGGTTGTTCAACTCCGGATGTATCATGGTAGCGGTTCGGTCTGGCTAAGGGAAGTCAGGATTCGAGGGTCGGCGGCGTCAAGGGCCAGGGCTTTCTTGGCGAGCCTGGAAAGGCCCAGCCAGCCCAGGAGGAGGAGGGGAAAGACCAGGAAGGCCATGAAGCTACCGGAGAGGAGGAGGAAGTCATAGAGGCCATGGATGGCCACGGCCCAGACAAAGCCCCGCTTCCAGAGCCTCGCGGCATGGGGGTTTCCGTCTCTCCGTCCCTCGATCTTGGCCCGGCCCAGCCAATAGCCCATGATGCCCGTGGCTATGGCGTGGAGGGGGACCGCGGTAAAGCCCCGGAGGACGAGGAGGCCCGTGTCCCGGTAGCCGTAGATGAAATTCTCCACAAAGGCAAAGCCGAGGCTCACGCAGATGGCGTAGACTATGCCGTCCATCCTCTCGTCAAACTCGGGGCGGCGGAAGAGGTAGACCCGCAGGAAAGCGAGCTTGACCCCCTCCTCGACGAGGCCGGCCACGAGAAAGGCCTGGACGAATTTTCCGGCCTGGCCCGGGATCGAGCCGAGGAACTCGATCAGGATGAGCTCCAGGGCCGCCGCGGGGAGCACGGCCAGAAAGCCGTAGAGACTCGACTTCCAGACGAGGCCCAGTGGCTCGGGCCTGGCCTTGTCCCGGCGGTAGATCCAGAGGAGGAGGACGAGGGCCGGGGCGGCCGAAAGGGCCAGGGCCAGGACGAGGTGGAGCATAGGGGCCCGAGTATAGCCCGGGGACGGCCGATCTGTCAGGGGCCCCGCGGGATTGCCTTTGCCCCGGACCCTCCCTATTATTGGACCCAGGACAGGGAGGGCAGATGCGCCTGGTCATTCTCATGGACAATTACGTGATCAACCGGAGCTATAACCTGGGGGAGCCCGCCTTTTCGGCCTACCTCGAGTCCGGGGGCCGGAAGGTCCTCTTTGACTTTGGGGAAACCGGGGCCTTCCTGGCCAACGCCGGCCGCCAGGGCCTCGACCTGGGGGCTATCGACGCGGCCGTCCTCTCCCATGGCCATGGGGACCACAGCAACGGCCTCGGGGCCTGGCTCGAGGCCTTTCCCCCTACCGCCTCAAGGCCCCGCCCCCTCCTCGTCCACCATCCCGAGGCCTTCCATTCCAAGCGCTTTGGGGACCAGGAGATAGGCTGCGCCGTCGACCCCGCCGCCATAGCCCGGGGCTTTGAGCTCCGGCCCTCCCGGACTCCCCTCGACCTAGGGGGCAACTTGGTCTTCCTAGGACAGA
>JAKPBN010000012.1 GCA_029778945.1 Spirochaetota bacterium | reverse complement strand
TCTTGATGTCCTCCCGGACATCCTTGATGCAGATCTTGACTCCCGGGAAGATGCGCCCCGAGGCCGAGATGCGGCCCCGGCTCTTGAGGCCGTTGAGGTAGACCTGGAGGGCCTCGAATTCCTTGGCCAGGGCCTTGATCTCCGCCAGGATCTCCTCCCGCCGGAGGAGATAGTCCTGGAGGATCGCCTCCTTGTCCTCGGGCAGGGCGTTTTTCTGCTTCTTTTGGGCATTGAGGGTGGCGATGTTCTTGTCAAACTCCTCCATCCGCTTCTTGAGGACCCCGGTCTGGACCTGGAGCTGGTCCATCTTTTCCTTGGACTTGGGGTCATAGCCGACCTCGAGGGTCGTTTCGGCGCCGCCGACGGGGGAGCCCAGGCTCTTGGCGTTGATCTCCTCGCAGGCCCGGTAGCGGCCGCCCACGATAGAGGCGCGCTTGCCCTGGCAGATGATCTTCTTGTTGGCCACGGCCGTGGTGTTGATCATGCCGTCGGAGACGACGATGTTCTCCCCGGCCTCGACGGTGGCGTTCTCTATGAACTTGGCCCAGACGCTCTTGCCCGCCTGGACAAGGCCCCCGGACTTGGCGTTGACGCCCTGCTGGATGAGGACATCCCCTTCCGCGACAATCTCGCTCTTGCCCACGTTGCCGCGGATCTCGATATTGCCCGAGGCCTTGACGGAAAAGCCGTCCTCGACGTTCCCGAGGACAATGACCGTGCCCAGGAACATGACATTGCCCGTCTTCATGGACACGTCACCCTGGACCGTGAGGATCTCCTCGACATTGATCTTGCCGCCAATGAAGGTGACCTGGCCATTCATGTCGGCGATGAGGGTAGCCCCATCCTCGGCCAGGTGGACATTGCGGCCCATGGGGGGAGGGATGTCCTTTCCGTTCTTGGCGGGAATGACCTTGCCCGTGACCGTCCGGCCGGGCTTGCCCTGCTCGGGGGCGGTCTTGCGGGCCAGGGGCTGGCCAGCCACCACGTTCTGGATCAGGCCGAGCTCCCGGAAGTTGACCTTCCCGTCGGAGGCTTCCTTGAGGCGCATCTTGTTCTTGTCGGTCTCAAAGTTAAAGGTCACCGAGGCGTCCTTGCCGTTGACGGCCTTGGCCCCCTCGGCGACCAGGAAGGGCTCGCGGTAGATGGGCTTGTCCTCCAGGGTCTGGAGGGCCTCGTCCAGGACCCCAAAGACAACCCGGCTCTTGCGGAGGAAGGAGAGGATGGCCTCCTTGGACAGGTCGCAGCCTCCCGGCCCAGGGGGGGTGAGGATGGCAAAGGCCTTCATCTCCTGGTCGGTGATGTCTATGGTCACGAGGGCGTCGTTCGAGGGGTTGGAAATGTACTCCGCGACCTTCACGTAGTCCCCGCTGGCCTGGCGTATGGCTTCCTTGACGATCGCATGGTCGTAGTCCCGGATCCCCCGGGCCTCCAGGCGCTCGTGGGCCGTCCTCTCGCTGGGCTTCCGGCCCCGGCCAACGGGGGCCAGGACCTTGAGCAGGGCTCCCTCGGGGGCCAGGCGGACAAAGCAGTCTCCGTCCGCGTCCTTGACCGCGGGGATTTCCTCGAGGTGCTCCCCGCCATAGTCGGACCTTTCCTCGGGCAGCTCCACTTCCTGCTTTTTGGCCGCCACGTAGGCCTTGATCTTCCAGGGCTTGGCCCCGAGGGTAAAGACCCCGGGGCTACCCCGGCTGATCACCTCATACTCGATCCTGGACAGGGGACACGCAAGCTGCATGGCCGCGTCGGCGAGGGCGGCCTCTAGGGTTTTGCCCTCCACAGAGAGGAACTTCCGCCCCGAATCCTCCTCGAGATAGCGCTTCATGAGCTGGGCTATCTCGGGCATCCCGAGGCGGCTGGCCATAGGGCTTAGATGATCCCCTTGCGGACATTGGTGAGCTTGGCCCGGAGCCGGAGGATTGCCTTGGTGTGAAGCTGGGAAACCCTGGACTCGGTGACCTCCAGGACCTGGCCGATCTCCTTGAGGGTAAGATCCTCATAGTAGTAGAGGACCAGGACCTTCTTTTCCTTTTCCGGAAGCTCGGAGATGGCCTGGACAATGACCCGCTTGATCTCTTCCCTCTCCACGGCGGCGTCGGGATTGAGGCTCTGGGGGGACTCTATGCTCTCGCCGATGGAGATCTTGTCCGACTCGTCCCCGGCGTACCAGACATCGTTGAGGGAGAGGACCGAGGTGCCGGAGATCTTGAGCATGGTCTTGAGAAGCTCGTCCTCGGAAAGGCCCATGGAGTCGGCGATCTCCGCGTCCGAGGCCGGACGGCCAAGCTTGGACTCGAGGCCCACGACGGCCTCCTCGATCTCCTTGGTCTTCTGGCGGACCGAACGGGGGACCCAGTCGATGGACCGGAGCTCGTCGAAGATGGCCCCCCGGATCCGGGTCACGGCGTAGGTCTTGAACTTGACGTTCTTCTCTGGATCGAACTTGTCTATGGCATCGAGGAGGCCAAAGACACCAAAGCCCACGAGATCCTCGAATTCGACAGTGGAGGGCATGTTGGCCGCCACCTTGCCCGCCACGTACTTGACGAGGGGGGCATACTGCCGGATGAAGGTATCGCGGACAGCCGGATCCTTTGTCCGCCTATAGAGAGCCCAGAGTTCTTCCTCGCTCATCCGCGCATGCGGGTTTTCCGCCATGTTGGCTCACCTTTCCTGATCACGTTTAAGCAATGTCCTCACTGCCTGAGCGAGGACCATGGGGTCGGAATCGGAACTCGCACCGGCCTTGGGCCGGGGCGAGGGGGCTGCGCTAAAATCCTGGGAGGCCTCGGCCGGGGCGTCATTGCCCAGGGGACTGAAGCCTCCAGAAAGGGTCTCGAGGTCCGGAAGGACATCAAGCTCATCAAAACCGCCAATGCCCTCCTGGGCCGGCATGGGCGGGGGAGGTGGGGCTCCCTCGGCGACCCGGGAGTCGTCGAGGAGGCTCTCGGCCTCGTAGCCTAGGTCTTCCGCCTCGTCGACGAGGTCGACGGCCGGCCGGCCTCTCCGGCCCCGTGGGGGGGCCATAGGGCCTGGGCTCTCAGACCGGGTCTCCCCGGGCTCGCCCTCGGTCTCAAGAGTCTCTGCGCCCTCGGGGAGGTCCCCGGGGAGGACGATGTCCACCGAGGAGCCGCTCTGGGGAAGGTCCTCTACCTCGCCCTGGAATAGCTCTGGCACAAAGCGCCGCATGAGGAAGATGGCGCCAAACACGAGGGCTCCGAAGGCTAGGCCTCCGACCAAGGCCCGGACAAGAAGGGCGAGGGCGCTGACCCCGGCGACGAGGCCGACCAGGACGGACAGGATGGTAGCCACCCCTCCGCCGATGAGCGATGCCCGCAGGTCAGTTTCCACCCGAAGCCCTCCCACGTAAACATAAGAGTAGGCCGAAATTCCGGCCTGAGTCAAGTTCGACCGCAAACCGAGCCCCTTTCCAAGGGGTTTTGGCCCTAAAAAGCCTGGTTCTAGTCATCCTTGCCAAAGAAGCGCTTGATAAAGCGGCCCAGGCCGCGGTCATCGGCGAATTCGGTCTTTTCGATCCGTCCCACCAGGTGCTGGACCGAAATGGCCGCCTTGGACTTGGGCTCGGCCACTACAAAGGGCTTCTGGCGGATCACGCATTGGGACACGATCGGATCATCATAGATACAGCCAAGATACTCCACCTTCAGGTTGAGAAACTGGCCGGAGATGTTGATGATGCGCTCGGCTACCCTCCGCCCCTCGGTCACCGAGTGCACCCGGTTGACCACGAGCTTGAGGCCGATGTTGAGGTTCTCGATCTCCGTGGCGATGATCTTGATGATCCCGTAGGCGTCGGTGATGGCCGTGGGCTCGGGGGTGGTGACGATTATGGCGTCATCCGCCGCGGCCACAAAGGAGAGGACGTTGCTGGACACCCCGGCACTCGTGTCGATTATGACAATATCCGCTTCCTGGAGGGTGTAGAGCTCGTTGATAAAATTTTGCCTCTCCTCCTCGGAGAGATTGGCGATTTTGGAGAATCCCGAGGCGCCCGCGACGATGCGTATCCCGTACTCGGTGTCGAGGATGATATCGCGCATCGTCTTTTGCTTGCGGATCACATGATAGAGGTTGAACTTCGGGATCATGTTGAGCATGACATTGACATTGGCAAGGCCAAGGTCGGCGTCCATGACAATCACCCGCTTGCCTATCTGGGCGTAGGCTATGGCGAGGTTTACCGAGAGGTTGGTCTTGCCCACCCCGCCCTTCCCGCTCGCCACGGCGATTATCCTGGTCTTCTTGGCCGGGGCTTCCCCTCGGGGTCCCGCCTTGCTCTCCTGGCCCCGGGAGCTCATCATCGCCCGCAGGGCTTCTGCCTGGTCTTCCATGTTTATCTCCGTCCCTCCCGCTCCGCGGCCCGCGGAACGGCGTCATCGTAGCGTTCTTCCATCCGGGTCCTGTCGACCCGGAATCCCTCGAGGTAGGTGAGGAGGCGGGTGACCGTAGCTT
This sequence comes from Spirochaetota bacterium, assembly GCA_029778945.1. Classification (GTDB taxonomy): domain Bacteria; phylum Spirochaetota; class Spirochaetia; order Treponematales; family Rectinemataceae; genus JANYKC01. The sequence goes on along the minus strand of JAKPBN010000012.1, from coordinate 18,684 downwards.
TTTCTATGTCCTGGGGCACCTTCTGCCCTGTGGTCAGGTAGGAGAGGGGCTTGCGCCTCTCGGCCAGGACCGAGATCGCGTTGCCCAGCCTTATGGTCTCGTCCAGCTTGGTGAGGACGACGGCCCGGAAGGCAAAGGGCTCAAACTGGCGCAGGATCTCCGCCATGTCGCTGGTCTTGGTCGTGGCGGCCAGGGCCAGGTGGACCTCGGCCCGGGGGCCGCAGGCCGCGATGATCCTTTGCATCTCCGCCAGGCGGACCGCGTCGCGGGGGCTCTTGCCGATGGTGTCCACGAGGATGAGGTCGGCATCGGCATGGAAGGCGATGGTCTTCTTGAGGTCCTCCGCCGTCTCCACGCAGGAGACCGGGACGCCCATGATGTTGCCATAGGTCTCGATCTGCTGGCGGGCGCCGATGCGGTAGTTGTCTATGGTGATCATCCGGACCGAGCGCGGTTTTTCTCCCCCGATGCCCACGGTGTAGATGGCCGCCAGCTTGGCTATGGTCGTGGTCTTGCCCACCCCGGTAGGGCCCACTAAGGCGAGGACCCGGGGACCTCGCGAGCTGTGGCTCGCATTCGAGCCGTAGCTCGCGCCCGAGGTCTGGGCTTGGTAGGAGCCCGCGCTTGAAGGCTGGCCGCTTTCGCCATCCTCCCTCCAGACGGCTATGGAGTCCCCGATCCACTCGAGGATCTTGGTCTCCACGGAGGGCCAATCATCCAGGGACTCAAGGGTGAATTCCCTCTTCATCCTTTGGACCAGGTCCCGGCGGAAGGCCTCGGTAAAGTCATTTTGGGCAAGAAGCTCGTCCACCCGGCGGATCGACTCATGGTCGAGGCTCTCGGCCGGACCCCGGCTATCCAGGCGGCCCTTGAGGTCCCGGATCTCCGCCAGGACCTTGCCCAGGGCCTCGTCCCCCTGGGGCTGGGACTGGGACTGCGTCTTGGCCCCGGCCACGCCGGCCCGGGCGGTTTCGAGTAGCTTGCGCTTTTCCTCCTCGAGATCCCCCCGAGGGGCGGCGGCCGGCCGGGCCTCGGCCTTGGCCGCCTCGGGCTTGGCCTGGGGACGTATATAGCCGGTGACCTCGACCTCTTCCCGGGCAAAGAGGCCAAGGATGCCACCGGTGCGGATGCTCCGATGGGAGAGGACCTGGGCAAGGTCTCCATACTTGGCCCTCACCCTTTCAAGGGCTTCCCTGTGGGTGGGCGCCTGCTCGGTGAAATACTGCATGCTCCTAGCCTTCCAACTTTATTTCTCCGACCGCCTCGACACGGACGTCGTTGACGATCTCAGGTACCGATAGGACGACGAGGTCGGGGATCTCCCTCTCCGTGCTCGCCTTGACCAGGGACCGGGCCGCCTCAGAGCAGAGGATGACCGGGAACCAGCCCTTCTGCTGGACCACGGGCACGGCCCGGGTGAGGGCCTTGATCCACTGCCGCTGGAGGCTGGGCTCGAGGGCGGCGATGACCCCCGCGGGGGAGTCGACCCTGGACTCGATGATGCGCTGCTCGAGGCTGGGCTCGACCGTGAGGACCCGGAGCACATGGTCCGAGTCCGCGTACTGGAGGCAGATCTGGCGGCCCATGGCCTGGCGGGCCTTTTCCACCAGGAAGCCCGTGTCCTTGGTGATCCCCGCATAGTCGGCGAGGGTCTCGAGGATCACGACCATGTTGCGCACGGAGACCTGCTCCCGGAGGAGGCCCTGGAATACCTTCTGCATCTCCCCGAGGGTGAGGCGCTTGTTGACTTCCTCCACGACGGCCGGATAGTCCTTCTTGAGGGCGTCCAGGATGGCCTGGACCTCCTGGCGGCCCAGGATCTCCGAGGCATGGCGCTTGATGATCTCCGTGAGGTGGGTAGCTATGATGCTCGGGGCGTCGACGACGGTATAGCCGGCCCTCTCGGCCCTGTCCCGCTGCTCCTCCGCGATCCAGAGGGCGGAGAGGCCAAAGGTCGGGTCCTTGGTCCGCTCCCCCGGGATGTCCTCGGAGACTCCGCCGGGGTTGATGGCCAGGTAGTAGCCGATCCTGATGAGGCCCTTGCCCACCTGGACACCCTTGATCTTGAAGCAGTACTCCGAGGGCTCGAGCCTCATGTTGTCTATGATACGGATCCGGGGGACCACGAGGCCCATGTCGAGGGCCGACTCCTTGCGGATCCGGGTTATGCGATCCAGGAGATCGGCGCCCTTGTCCTTGTCCACGAGGGGGATGAGGCCGTAGCCGAGCTCGAGGCTGATCGGGTCAAGGGGCACGATGGGCGAGAGGTCGGAAGGGGCCTCGGGCTTGCGGGCGGCCCCGGCCTTGGCGACCTTGTCCTTCTCCGCCTTGTCGGACTCGGTCCGGGCCAGGCGGATGCCCACAAAGGCGAGGAGGCCGGCCATGGGGATGAGGACATACCAGGGGAAGCCCGGGAGGAGGGCAAGGAGGGCGAGGACGGCGGCCGAGATCAGGTAGATCTTGGCGTCCCGGGTGAACTGGGAGGTCACATCCTTGCCAAAGCTGCCCGTGGCGTTGGCCCGGGTCACGATGATGCCCGTGGCGACGGATACGAGGAGCGCGGGGAGCTGGGAGAGGAGGCCGTCCCCGATGGTCAGGGAGGTATAGGTCGTGATGGCTGTGGTGAAGGACTCCCCATGGAGGGCCATGCCGATGACAAAGCCGCCGATCAGGTTGATCACGGAGATGAAGATCGAGACCTTGACGTTGCCGGAGATGAATTTCGAGGCGCCGTCCATCTGGCCGTAGAAGTCGACCTCGTGCTGGAGGTCGGTCTTCTTGCGGATGGCCTCCTCCTCGGAGATGGCCCCGGAGTTGTACTCGGCGTCGATGGCCATCTGCTTGCCCGGCATGCCGTCCAGGGTAAAGCGGGCCGCGACCTCGGCGATGCGGGTGGCGCCCTTGGTGATGACTATGGCCTGGACGGCGATGATGACGATAAAGATCACGAAGCCGATCACGAGGCCCTCGGTCCCGCCGGTGCCGACCACAAAGGTGGCGAAGGCCTTGATGAGCTTCCCGTCGAAACTGGAGCCCTGGGAGAGGATGAGGCGGGTCGAGGAGATGTTGAGGGCCAGGCCAAAGACCGTCGTTATGAGGAGCATGGTCGGGAAGATGGAGAAGTCCGTGGCCTTGCGGGTATAGAGGGAGATGAGGATTATCAGGATGGAGATCGTGAGGTTGACCGCCAGGAGGACGTCCAGGAGGACAGTGGGCAGGGGGACGATGATCATGAGGACGACGGAGATCGTCGCCGCGGCCACCGCCATGTCCGCGGGGTTGGCCAGAAGGGCGTTCCTCACTGCTCTCTGCGTATCAGCCATGCATCACCTCCTTTAAGCCTCGACGGTCTCGCGCCTTAGATCCTCGGCCTCGCCATTGGTGGCGTAGACATGGGCAAGGACGGCCGCGATGGCCTGGTAGTATTTTTCCGGTATGGCGTCGCCTATCTCGACTTCGGCGTATAGGGCCCTGGCGAGGGGCTTGTTCTCCACGACGGGGACCCCGGCCTCCTCGGCTATCTTTCTGATCCGCAGGGCCACCTCGTCCTGGCCCTTGGCGGTGACGACGGGGGCCTGCATGCGCTCGCCCTCCCACTCGAGGGCGACCGCGAAGTGGGTCGGGTTGGCGATGACCACGTCTGCCTTGGGCACGTTGGCCGCCATGTTCTTGGTCAGGAGCTCCCGCATCCGCTCCCGGAGGCGTCCCTTCACGAGTGGATCCCCCTCCTGCATCTTGCGCTCTTCCTTGACCTCTTCCTTGGTCATCTTGAGGCCTTCCATGTACTGGCGGCGCTGGAAGAGGTAATCCGGGATCGAGAGGGCTAGCATGAGGACGGCCACCTCGATCACGAGGCGGATGGCGATCCCTGCAACATAGGTTATCGAGATCCAGAAGGGGCTCGTGAAAAGGGCCATGAGGTGGTCGATCTGGCCCTTGATCGAGAGATAGGAGACAAAGGCGATTATGGCGATCTTGGCTATGGTCTTGGCCAGGTTGAAGAGGCCCTCGAGGGAGCCCATGGTGCGCTTGAAGTATTGGCCGAAGCGGGGGACGACCTTGGAGAAGTCCGGCGTGATGGGCTTGAGGGAAAAGAGGAAGCCCACCTGGAGGAGGTTGGAGGCCAGGGCCGACACCATGGCGATGAGGCCCAAGGGGAGGGCTAGGCGCACGAAGTAGGAGAAAAAGGCCGCGGCGAGCACTCCGCCCTCGATCCCGGCGTTTCCCGGCCCGCCCGCGACGGAGACCTTGGAGAAGAAGAAGACGATCATGTCCTTGAGGGTCCTGCCCATGCCGGGAGCCAGGATGATCAGGGCCGAGGCCGGGATCAGGAGGCCTACGGCCCCCACAAGCTCGGTGCTCTTGGCTACCCTGCCCTCTTCCCGGGCCTTGCGGATCTTGTAGTCCGAGGGCTCCTCGGTGCGTCCCTCGTCCTCGGCCGCAAACCACTGGAGGTCGATATCAAGAGGAGAGGTACAAGAACCATTTGGGAGGTTCACCACGGAGGCACGGAGACACGGAGAAAGAGGCTCGAGGCTATAGAGTTCAAGGGAAAGAGGATTTATTGAGCAGGAAGAAACATAGGGAGAGAACTCGCGATTCTCCATCATTTCTATAGATATCTCCGTATTCCTCCGTGCCCTCCGTGGCTCCGTGGTGAAATCATATGAGGCATTCATATCGTGCCTCCCACGAGGCGGGCGAGGTCGTCGAAGCCGGCGCCGATCAGGCGGGAGAAGGCCTCCATCATGAGGGGAAGGGCGGCGACCATTATGGAGAAGGTTATGATGAGGCTTATGGGGAAGCCCTCGGTGAGGAGGTTCATCTGGGGGGCGGCTTTGGAGAGGAGGCCCAGGGCGACGGTGACGATAAAGAGAGTGCCTAGGACGGGCATCGAGAGGATGAGGGCCTGGGTAAATAGCGCGCCTACGGCCTGGCCCAGGAACTGCACCAGGTCGTTGCGCCTGGTGACCAGGTCGATGGCCCGCATGGCCTTGAAAGAGCCCTGGACCCCCACGATAAAGAGGCGCTGAAAGCCCGAGGTGGAGACAAAGACAAACATGGCTATGAGGTTGAGGAACTGGCCCATCACGGGGATTTCTATCTCCGAGAGGGGATCGTAGGTCTCCGAGGCGCCAAAGCCGATCTGGAGGGAATAGAACTGGCCGGCCATGGAAAAGGCCGCAAAGAGCGTAGTAAGGAAAAAGCCCATGATGACGCCTATCATGGCCTCTCCCACGAGAAGGAGGGCGTAGGCCGCCCCGTCGGCCGGGATGGCATAGCCTGCGGCCCGGACCGCCGGCAGGATAGCCACGGCGGTGAGACCGGCGAGCCCAACCTTGGCGACCTGGGGAATTCCCTCTCCCGAAAGGAGGGGCGCGGTCTCGATGAGGGCGAGGATGCGCGCCGCGATGAGGAGGAAGAGGCTAAAGTCCGCGGCCGGCCAGGGATACAAGGCTAGTACCTCACTTGACCATGTCCGGGATCATGCCAAAGAGCTGGCGGGTATAGTCGGCCAGGCTCGAGAACATCCAGCCCCCGAGGAGGGCCAGGACAAGCATGATGGCGGCTATCTTGGGCACAAAGGTGAGGGTCTGCTCCTGGATCGAGGTTGTGGCCTGGAGGATGGAGATGATGAGACCCACCACCATGGCCACGAGGAGGACCGGGGCGGAGAGGATGAGGATCTCGAAGATCCCTCCCCGCATGATCGAAACCGCTTGTCCTATGCTCATGCCCTAGCTCCTCACAGGAATGACTTGACGATCTGCTGGGTAAGCAGGTTCCACCCATCCACGAGGACAAAGAGGATGAGCTTGAAGGGCATGGAGATCATCACGGGCGGCAGCATGATCATGCCCATGGACATCAGGGTCGAGGCCACGACCATATCTATGATGATAAAGGGTATATAGAGGAGGATGCCTATCTTGAAGGCCACGGTGAGCTCGTTGAGGACAAAGGCCGGAATGAGGACATAGGTCGGCACGTCGGCCAGGTTGCGGGGCTTTGGGAGTCCCCGCATGGACATGAACAGCCTGATATTCTCCGGGTCGCCCTTGAGCTGGTTGTACATGAAGATGCGGAAGGGCCTTTCCGCGGACCTGTAGGCCTCCTCGATGGAGACCGTGCCGGCCTGGAGGGGCTTGACGGACTTCTCGTAGACCTCGGAAAAGGTCGGCCACATGATAAAGATCGTCAGGAAGAGGGATATGCCCAGGAGGACCTGGTTAGGCGGCACTTGCTGGAGGGAAAGGGCCCGCTTCACAAAATCCAGGACTATGGAGATGCGAAGGAAGCTGGTGAGCAGGATGAGGATCGAAGGCGCGAGGGAGAGGACGGTCAGGAGGAGGAGGAGCTGGAGGGAGAAAGCCACATCCCTGCCGTTCTGGGGGCTCCGGACCCTGAGGTCCACAAGGGGGACCTGGGGCAGGATCTGGGCCTGGGTCGAGCTCAAGGCTGATGGCCTAGGGGTGGGCACGGCCACGGCGCTTTCCCGGCCGCGGACCGGGCTGGCCGCCTGGGAATAGGCCATGCCCAGGCCAAGGCCCAGGAAGACAAGGGCGGCGACTAGGCGTCTCATGGCTCCACCCTAGTACTTCTTGAGCCTGTCCCGGGCCCGGGCCAGAAAGTCCGGGCCGGGCTCGGCCAGGCCGCTTGAGGCGGCGGAGCTAGATCCACCCTTGCGGCCCAGGAGGCCAGACAGGATGGCCGTGAAATCCCCCCGGGACTGGACGGGCCTCGTGGCCTCCTCCAGGGCAAGCTGGTCGAGGAGCTCCTTGTCGTCTATGGCAGAGATGAGCGAAACCGAATTCTCGGCGCTGCCCACAAGCCAGGCCTTTTCCCCCAGGCCGATGACATGGACCGCCTTACCTGTCCCCAGGGAGGTGGTGGCAAAGACCTTGATGAGGCTCTCGCTGCCCTGCTTGGGCCTTTGGGCCTTCCTGAGAAGACGAAAGACCAGCCAGATGGCCACAAGGACCAAGGCCAGGACGAGTATCATTCTGAGGAAGTATACAAATGTGTTTTGCCCTGAGGCGCCTGCCCCGGGCCGTGCCTGGTCCGCTGGAGTGTCGCCGATGGCAAGGGCCGTCTCGTCCACCACCTGAGCCTTCCCCAAGGCTCCAGTGGCTCCTGCGGCCTGGGACCCAGGGGCCCCTTGCGCAGTCGCTACGGCACCCAGCCCCGACGCCCACAAGGCGGCGCACAGGACGAGCGCATATTTTTTCAAAAGACCCCTCCCGATTACCTTATTATTTTAAAGCAATGCGGAAGGAAACGCAAGCATTATCGGCATTTCCGGCGGAAAAACGCACAAATAGTTGCAAAAATTCGCCGCGGACAGGCTCAAAGGCTACCACGGGCCCGTGAGGGCCTGGCCCCGGCCTGAAGGCCTAGCCTAGGTCGCTCATTCTCTCCATGGGGGACACAATCTCGGTGACGCGCACGCCGAAATTCTCGTCGATGACCACGACCTCGCCCTTGGCGATAAGCTTGTGGTTCACGAGGATGTCCACGGGCTCGCCCGCGAGCTTGTCCAGCTCGATGATGGTGCCTTCGCCCATCCCCAGGATCTCCTTGATGGCCTTCTTGGTGCGGCCGAGCTCGACCGTCATCTCCATGAAGACATCCATGATGAGTCCGATATTGCCCGCCTCGGGCGAGGCCTGCTGCATCTGTAGGCTCGCGAACTGGACGGGCTGGACATTGGGGGGATTCATCGACCCCGGATACATGTTCATCTGCCCTCCCATCATCCCACTCTGGCCCATGCCGAAGCCTCCCATCTGGCCTCCCATCTGGCCGCCCATCTGTCCCATCATCTGCTGCTGGCCCTGCTGGGCATAGCCGCCGCCCTGCATCCCGCCTGCCATCCCTCCGCCCATACCGCCGTAGCCGGAATCCTGGCCCTGGCGGCCGCCCATGCCCTGGGCCGGCTGGGGCTGGGCCCCGCCCGCGGAGGCGATGACATCCTTGACGAAGGAGAGGGCAAAGAGCTCCACGAGGCGCTGGGGCTGGTCCTCGCCGATCCCGACCTGGTATATGGCCCTGACCATGTCTCCCGGGGGGAGGCTGGCCATGGCCTTGGGGCCGAACTTGCCTTCCGCCACCGAGGACTGGACATTCCGGTTACCGGTCTTTTCGCTTATGACCGTGATCTCGGTGCCGGTCAGGTTGGAGATGGCTTCCTGGACCGCCGACATGGCCATGTCGTCGAGGTCGGAGAGGCCCTCGTCCTTGTTGGCCAGGGAGGCGATCTTAAGGCCGAGCTCCTTGGTGAGGATAAAGCAGTGGTCCCCGGGCAGGGAGCCTGCGAAGGGGACGGTCACCGCCACCACTTCCTCCGGGGAGTCCCGGAGGAGGCCCTCCCGTCCGGTCGTGTCCACCTGGGCGAGCTGGACCGTGACAGGGAGGCCGGTGACGATGGAGAGGTTCTGGGTCTGGGCGCCTACGGTCGAGTCGAGGATTGCCTTGAAGACCTGGATCTCCTGGGGAGAGAGGGCCTGGGGCGATGCCTTGGCGCCGCCGCCGCCCGAGGAGGCAGGGGAGGACCCGCCATCGAGCCCGGCAAGGAGGGAATCTATCTCTTCTTGGGAGAGGGCACCGTCACTCATAGTTCTCTTCTCCTTCAGAGGCCAGCTCTTCGAACTCTTCCTGGCCGAGGTCCTCGAGTTTCTTTGTGATCTGGACGGCCATCTTCTTGCCTATGACCCCCGGGCGGCAGAGGAATTTCCTCTTGTTGCCCACGTTGAGGGTCATGGGATCGTTGACCCTCACCGAGTAGAGGCGGACTATGTCGCCCAGCCTCAGGGAGAGGACGTCCCGGATGGAGATGTCGATCCTGCCCACCTCGGCGATGACGGGGATATCCACGGAGGAGAGCTTCTCCTTGAGGATGGTGAGGTTCTCCGTCGTGGCCCCCCGGCGCACCGCCGAGTACATGTACTGGGCGGAAAGCTTGGAGACAATGGGCTCTATGGTCAGGTAGGGTATGCAGAGGTTCATCATGCCCTCGACCTCGCCGACCTTGGTCTCAAGGGTCACGAGGACGACCATCTCCGAGGGAGGGACGATCTGGGCAAACTGGGGATTGGTCTCGATCTGGGAAAGCCGCGGCCTCAGGTCGATCACCTGGGTCCAGGCCTCGCGCATGTTGCCGAGGATGCGGACAATCACGCCCTCCATGACCGAGTGCTCGATGTCCGAAAGCTCCCGGTTGAGCTTGGCGCCCTCGCCGGAGCCTCCAAAGAGGCGGTCGATGATCGTGAAGGTTATGGAGGGGTCTATCTCGAGGATGGCCGAGCCCTTGAGGGGGTCCATGGAGACGATGGCTATCGTCGTCGGGGTAGGGATGGAGCGGATGAATTCCTCGTAGGTCAGCTGGTCCACCGAGGCCACATGGACGTGGGTGAGGGTCCGCAGGGAGGCCGAGAGGCTCGTCGTGGTGAGGCGGGCGAAGGTCTCGTGCATGATCTGCACGGTGCGGATCTGCTCCTTGGAGAACTTGTCCGGCCGCTTGAAGTCGTAGATCTTGATCTTGCGGGTATCCGCGGCCGGCTTGATGGTCTCAAGCTCGGTCTCCCCCGCGTTGATGGCAGTGAGTAGCTGGTCTATCTCATCCTGCGACAGGACTTCAGTCATTCCGCCCCCCGAGGGTTACATCGCCAAGACATTGAGCTGTTCGAAGAGGACTTCTTTTATCGTGGGCTTGGTCAGGAGCTGGTTGAGGTTGTGGCGGATCTCGTCCTTCAGCTCCACCTCCTGCTCCGGCCCGAGCTCATCGGCGTATTTCATGGCAAAGAAGTTGCGGAGCCTGTCCCGGACCTGGTTCATCCGCTTGCCCAGCTCGGCCTCGCTCTCCACATCCCCTTCCTCGAAGCCCAGGTTGATCTTGACGGACACCGAGTGGGGTTCCTTGTCCTTGGTCTTGGTCCGGATCTCTCCGATGGTGGTCACATAGACATACATGGGCAGGTGGCCGACATATTCCTCGGTCACGGGGACGGCGGCCATGGGCTTCTGCTGCTTGTTCAGGACGGACACGGTGATGACAGCCACGGTGGCCATGAGGATGACCGCCCCAAGGGCAATGCCGACTATCATGAGGATCTTGAGGATGCCAGGACCAGCACCCTTGGCCTTGGGCACCGAGGTGGTCTCTGCGTCCCCCTCGGCAAAACTCATGTCCTGATCGTCGACATCGTCGGCCATCGTAGAGCCTCCTGGAAATGCTGGCGAGCGGGGCGTTTCACGCCCTTAGGCGCGATCCTATCCCCCCCCTGTCTTCCGATTATCGGATGGGGGCAAAGACGACATTAGTATACATGACTTGAGGCTAGGCTGAAAAGCGGAAGATGCCCTTGTTTGGGGCCTAAAAGTCCCCGAAGGATATCAATCCGGGTCCGGGATGGGGCCCAGGCTACGGCGGTAGGCCACAATGGCCTCGATGACGGCCTCGGGGGGCTCCTTGACCAGGATCCGGTTCCCCGAAAGGAGGATGATAGTCGTGTCGGGATTGGCTTCCATATGCTCGATCTGGTGGGGGTTGAGCCAGTAGACTTTGCCTGAGAGCATGGTAAGCTTGATCATAAAGCCTCCTGGTCATGCACAAAAAAAAACCAGCCACAGAGGCACAGAGGCTCAGAGAAAGAGGCTTGCTGGAGAGAGATTCGGGATTGGAGAAAAAGGAGGGGATCACGCCTCGCCTTTACCTTTCCGACTCTCTTCTTCCGAAATCCGCTTCTCTCTCTAGCGTCTCTGTGCCTAACGCTCCGCCTGCTGCTCCGCTAGGCTTCGCTCTGTGGCACATTTGTCCTTATCCTATCTCAGCCTATCTCTTGAGCTGGAGGAGCTCCTGGAGCATCTGGTCGCTCGTCTGGATCGTCTTGGAGTTGGCCTGGAAGCCGCGCTCGGTCACGATCATGTCGGTCATCTGCTCCGCCAGGTCGACGTTGGACATCTCCAGGGTACCCGCGATGATCTTGCCCTTTCCGGCCACGCCCGAGGGGCCGATATTGGCCATCCCGGAATTGTTGGACTGGGTGAAGGTCGAGGAGCCGGTTTTCTCGAGGCCCTGGGGATTGGTGAAGGAGGCGATCGCCACCTGGCCGATCGTCCGGTTGGAGCCGTTTGAGTACACCGCGGTGACAACCCCGGACTGGTCGATCTTGAAGGTGTCCAGGTAGCCCATGGTATAGCCATCCTGCTCAAAGACCTTGGTGGAGGAGCGCTCCGCCTGCTGGGTGACTGTCGAGGTCGCCGAGCCGACCGAGCCCAGCCCGAGCCTAAAGGTCTGGCGGGTGGGCTGGCCATCAGCCCCGGCCGCCGCGCCGGCCACATCAAAGGAGACCCCGATATCCAGGGCACCGGTCTGGGGGGACTGTCCCCCCTGGGCGTCGGTAACCCGGGACAGGAGGCCACGGTTGTCAAACTGGACCAGGAAGGTATTGGCCTGGCCCTGGGCAGGGGTGCCTAGGGCGACGGCGACATTGGCGGCCTGGGGGTTCTGGGGATCCACGTTGACCGTGGCCTGCCACTGGTTGGCCTGGCCTGTGACCTTGCGGAACTCCACCCTCAGGGTGTGGGGATTGCCGAAGGAATCGTAGACCTTCTCCTCCACCCTCCAAGTGCCCTGCTCGACCGTATCCGCGGCGGCTCCCTCGGGGATCTCGGGGGTGCGCTTGTCCAGGTTGCAGGCCAGGTCGACCCGGGCGGTGGCCCGGGCAGGATCCTTCGAGCCCACGGGGATCACGAGGTCCTGGAGGGCTCCCGAGGTGGACAAGACCTCCCGGCCGCCGACCGTCTGGGCGAGCCAGCCCTGGACCTTGAGGCCCGTGGCTGGGTTGACGAGGCGCCCCTGCTGGTCGATGCCAAAGTCCCCGGCCCGGGTGTAGAAGGACTGCTCGCCCTTCTTGAGGACAAAGAAGCCATTGCCCTGGACCGAGAGGTCGGTCATGACCCCCGTGGTCTGGAGGGCGCCCTGGGTGTGGATGGTGTCCACCGAGGCCACAGACATGCCAAGGCCGATTTCCTTGGGATTGATGCCGCCCACGTCGCCGTTGGGCCTGGAGGCTCCCGACATCTGCTGGTAGAGGAGGTCCTGGAAGGTCACCCTCCCCTTCTTAAAGCCGATGGTGTTGACGTTCGAGATGTTGTTGCCGAGGACGTCCATCCTGATCTGGTGGTTCTGAAGGCCCGAGACTCCGGAGTACAAAGAACGCATCATTGGACTAACCCTCCTGCTGGATTACCGAGGAAACCTGGCTGAACTCGTAATACTTGCCGTTGACGCCCACGAGGGGCACATCGCCGCGGACCACTTCCCGGACCACCCCGGTCACGATGTTGTCCCCGTCCTGGATGAGGACCTGCTTGCCCAGGATCCCCGAGGCCTCGCTGGAGGCCAGAAGCCCCTGGAGCTTGCTGAAGTTGGCGGAGAGATTGGTCATCTGCTCGAGGGAGGAGAACTGGGCCATCTGGGCGATGAATTCCTTGTCCTCGAGAGGGGCTGTCGGATCCTGGTGCTGGAGCTGGGTGATCAGGATCTTCAGGAAGTCATCCTTGCCGAGGCCCTGGGAGGCCACCTTTCCGGCGCCGATGGTCTTGTTGAAGGTGTCGACCGCAGCCCTGGTCTTGGCGAGGTCGGGGCCGCTCAACGCGGTGTTCAATTGCACGTCGTCCTCCTCGAGTCAGGCCCGGGGGAGATTCTTCCCCTTAGGCTACCCGGATATACGGATGAATGGGTCTTCCATGACGTGTAATTCCAGGGCCGGCCATCATGGCCAGGTCCCTCCGCCCCGAGGGGACGGGTTTCTTCCTAGGCCAGGAGGTCGACGCCGCCCCGGGCCCTAGCCCTGCGACTATCCATTCCGGCCTCTGGAACGGCGACGGCCAGGCTGTCCAGGCCCCGTCGTTCCGACCAATAGGGGACGGGGCCATCCTGGCCCTGCCCTCCCGCGGCTCCGGACCCGCCGGAGCCGACCTGAACCTCGAGCCTGGCGGACTCGAAGCCTCCCTGCGTGAAGGCATCCTGGAGCTGGGCCATGTTGCGCTCAAAGGCGCTCTTGGCCTCGGCGGACTCCACGATGATCCTCCCGCTTATATTGTTATCGGCCAGCTGGAGCTCAATCTTGACGCCTCCCAGGGAATCCGGATGGAGGCGGAGGCGGATTGTGCCCTGGTCCCCGTCCTTGAGGATGAGGTGGGCGTTCTGGACAATGTCGCCATTCCAGGTGGCCTTGAGCTGCTCGGTGAGGACCGATGTAAAGTCCCTGGCCGGGGCCGCCTGGGCAGGGCTTCCGTCCGGGGCCAGGCCCACCCCGTCCCCAAGGCGGCCATTGCCAATGGCCTTGGAGGGATCGAGGTCGAGGCTGACTTCCCGGAGGGGCTTATCCTGACCGGGTCTCCCCGGGCCCACCGCCGCCGCCTCGGCGGCCGCTGCCTCGGGCTTGGCCTTGTGGGCAGCCCTAAGGTCGGTGACATTGAGGCGCAGTTCCTTGGGGTCCGCGCCGGGAAGGCCCCCGGCATCCTTGGCGGCGAGCTTCTCAGACTGGGAACCTTCGTCCTCGGCCTTGGCAAGCCGAGCCTCGGCCTTGGCGCCCCGATTGCCCTTAAGGGCCGCAAGAAGGGCGGCCGCGTTCTGGCCAGGATCCTCGACCTGGACCCCTTCCTTGGGCTTATCCAGCTTGGCCGCAAGATCCGGGCCCTCGAGGGCCTTGGCCTTGTTGGATTTCGAACTGCCTAAGAGGGCCTTGATGGGATCGAGGTTTTCGGAAACCTTCTTGCCTTGGCCAGGCTCCGCCAGGGCCACCTGGGCGCCGGCGAGGCCGGCCTGGGCCCTTAAAGAGGGAGCGCCTTTAAGCTTGGCTCCCAGGCCGGCAATTCCCGGGCGGGCATGGGAGTTCTTGTCTTTCTTGGCCTGGGCCGCCCCATTTTTGGGACTGGCGAGGGCAGCCACCTGCTGGGAAAGCAGGTCCGCGAAGCTTCCTTCCCGGGCCGAAGCCTCGGCCTGGTCGGCCTTGGCGGGCGAATCCGCTCGGGGAGCGGCCTCGGCGGCCCGGGCCTGGTTGGACTTCCGGGGCCTGGCATCCTCGGGCCCATCGGCCTTCCGGGCCTCGTTGTCCCTCGCCCTGCCCGAGGCCTTCGGGCGCGCCTCGGCCCTGTCAGGGTTCTTAGGGGGGCCCGTCAGGGCCGGATCAGGATTTCCGTTAGGCCCAAGGGCCTGTGCCTGTACCAGCGTAATCGCTCTCCTTCCGTCTGCCTCGGGCCATGAGCCGCGCCGGCCGGAAGGGAGCCCTGGACCTTTTAGTTCAGGGCGGCCGGCTTGGACGCCATCTTTCGCTGGATCGTGGCAGATCGATCCGCGGGCATGAGGGACAACCAGTAGGCGACGATAGAGTCGGTTCCTGCGGCCTTGGCCTGGGCCTCGACCGAACGAAGGACGTCTATGATCATCTGGTCATCCATGCCAACCAGAATGGCGACGGCGCTCTTGGGCGGCATGCTCACGAGGTAGGCCGCATTCTGGTCGATGTTGACCTTTCTATTGTCGTACTGTTTGACCGTCTCGTTGAAGGATTTCTCACGATCATCCTGGGCCTTGTTTCTCTCCTCCAGGGCCTGGACCTTCTGCTGGACCTCGGAATCCTTGCGGACAATCTCCCCTTCCCTCTTGTCCAGCTCCTCCGAGCGGATCTGGAGGGATTCCATGCGCTTGGCGATCCGCTCCTCCTCGAGGAGGGCCGGGGACTCGGCCGAGACCGGGGCCGGGCCCCTGACCTTGATGCCCAGGGCCCGGTAGACCGGCCTAAGGGTGTCCTTGAGGTCCAGGAGGCCCAGGTAGTCGAACCACACGAGGCCGCCGGCCCCGAGGATGAGTATGAGCAGGAACAGGACAATGGCCCGTCCCAGGACGCGCTGCCTGCCAAAGGAAGCCATGGCCTAGTTACCCCCTGCCTCGACGGGCTTGCGCCTGGCTATGTCGTCGAGGGTCTTGGTCTCTTCGCGCTCGGCGGCGCGGTAGTATTCCACCTGTCGGCGTTCCTTGAGCTTGGAGATCGCCTCGCGGTCCCGGTGCTTTTCCACATAGACCTTGCGGGCTGCCTCCAGCTCGAGCTCGGCCAAGGCCAGGGCCTCGAGCAGGCTGTCCCTCTCCCGGTCCAGGCGGAGGATATAGAGCTCCGAGGCCCGGAAATCGGCCAGGTCCCGGCCGGGGGCGAACATCTCCCGCCCCGTCCTGGCCCGGGATTCGGCCACCTCGACAAGGCGCTTCCGGAGGAGGGCGCACTTCCCGGCCTTTTCCGCCAGGGCTAGCTCGGCCCGGCGCTCATAGAAGGCCCGCAGCTCGAGGAGCTTTTCCAGCTTGAAGGCAAAGCGCTTCATAGGGTCTCACCTGCCGGGGCGGCCGGAGCCCTGGACCCCACGCCCGAGGCGGCCTCGGCTATCTCTTCGGGAGGAAGGGGCAGGCCCGCGATCGCGCCCAGGCGCTTCAGGCTGTCCTCTATCGGCGCGGGATCCTCGACGGTCTGCTGGAGGAAGGACTCGATCGACTCCCGCTTGGAGATGGCCTCGTCGACCTGGGGACTCGTCCCTTTGACATAGGCCCCAATGGTGATCATGTCCTCGTTTTCCTCGTAGACCGCCAGCATCTTGCGGGCATAGCCCATGGCCTTGCGGGTCTCCGGGCCGGTGACAGCCCCGGTGAGGCGGGAAATCGACTTGAGGACATCGACCGCCGGGTAGTGATAGCGCTCGGCCAGGCGTCGGGACAGGACAATGTGGCCATCGAGGATACCGCGCACGGTGTCCGCCACGGGCTCGTCCATATCGTCCCCGTCCACGAGGATCGTGTAGATGCCGGTGATGGAGCCCTTGTCCGAGGTGCCCGAGCGCTCAAGGAGCTTGGGCATGGAGTCGAAGACGGAAGGGGTGTAGCCCCGGGTGGCCGGAGGCTCCCCGGTGGCCAGGCCTATCTCGCGCTGGGCCCGGGCGAAGCGGGTCACCGAGTCAAAGAGGAGCATCACGTCCTTGCCCCGGTCCCGGAAATACTCGGAGACGGCGGCAGCGACATAGGCTCCCCTAAGCCGCGCGAGGGGCGGGGTATCCGAGGTGGAGACTATGACGACGGAGCGGGCCAGGCCCTCGGGACCTAAGTCGTTCTCTATGAACTCCCTGACCTCGCGGCCGCGCTCCCCGATGAGGGCTATGACGTTGACATCGGCGTCGGTGTTCCGGGCGACCATCCCGAGGAGGGTGGACTTGCCCACCCCCGAACCGGCGAAGATGCCCACGCGCTGGCCCCGGCCCAGGGGTATGAGGCCGTCGATGGCCCTGATGCCGGTGACCACCCTGCGGGTTATGCGCTTTCGGGTGAGGGCGTCGGGAGGCCGGGCGACGGCCGGATAGAAGAGGTCCGAGGCGATGTCGCCCTTGCCGTCCGCGGGACGGCCCATCGAGTCGATGACCCTCCCCAGGAGGCGGTCCGAGACCGGCACCTTGAGGAGGTCCCCGGAGGCGATCACGGCGCAGCCCACCTCGATGCCCTCGAGGGCCTCGTAGCACATGAGCTGGACGGTGTCCCCATGGAGACCCACAACCTCGGCCCAGGCCGTGCGGCCCAGGCGGGGGGCGACGATCTGACAGACCTCGCCTATGACGGCCTGGGGTCCGTGACTCTCGATGAGGAGGCCAAGGACCTTGGTGACCCTGCCCACATACTTGATGGGGTCGGTGCGCTCGACGGCCGCGATATACTTGCCAAAGCCTTCCATAGTCCTAGCCCTGGCTCTTGCCGTGGGCACGGATGGGCGCCACCTCGAGGATCTTCTCCTCGAGCTCGTGGAGCTGGCTGGCGATCCTCGCGTCGATCTCGCCAAAGTCGGTCTCGATCACGCAGCCGCCCCGGTCCACCGTGGTGTCCTCCACGACGGTGATCTTCCGGGCGTTCTCCGTAAGCTGGACAAAGTCCTTGATATGCTCGGTGGCCAACTCGAGGTCCGAGAGGTTGACCCGGATCACGACATCACTCTTGGTCTTGAGCTTGCGCAGGGCCTGGGCGATGTTCTGGACCACGACACTCTTCTGGTTTTCGGAGATGACCTTGACGACCTTCTTGGCCACCAGGAGGACGAGCTCCACAACCTGGGCCTCGGCCTCCTCGAGGATCTCCGAGCGCTTCTGCATGGCCCGCTCGAGGATGACATGGAGGCGGTCCACGAGGCGCTGGACCTCGGCCTTGCCCTCCTTGAAGCCCTCCTCCCGGCCCTCCTCCCGGCCCTTGCGGGCGGCCTCGCGCTCGGCGGACTCCAGGCGGGCGGCGGCGGTCGACTCAAGCTCGGCCACCCTGGCCTCGGCCCCGCCTATGATCCGGCCGGCCTCTTCCTCGGCCTCCTGCTTTATCTTCTGGGCCTGGTTGGTCTTGCGCCGGACCTCCTCGAAGGCGGCCACCTCGGCCTCCTTGAGGATAGCCTCGGCCTCGGCCCTGGCCTGGGCGACCATGGCGTCCTTCTCGGTCTCCCACTGGGCGCGAAAGGCCTCGGCCTCCCGGCGGAGATCGTCCGCCGTGGGGCCCTCGTAGACCGGCATCTCCGCGGGCTCGAGCTCGTCCTCGGCGTCGAGGATCTCTTCCCGCCCCTTTCCCAGAAGGAGGGTGGACTGGAGGGCCACTATCTCGCCGGGCCTGAATACGGTCTTGGCCATTATGCTGCCTCGCTATTGTACAAGCTCATCGCCTGCGCGGCCCGTGGGCCGCGAGAGGCGATTCGCCCTTTATTACTGCACAAGCTCATCGCCTTCACCACGCGAGATTATGATCTCTCCGGTCTCCTCGAGATGCCTGATGACGGACACGATCTTCTGCTGGGCCTCCTCCACGTCCTTGAGACGGACGGGGCCCATGTACTCCATGTCCTCCTTGAGCATCGAGGCGGCGCGCTTGGACATATTCTTGAAGATCTTCTCGCAGACCTCGTTGTCCACGCCCTTGAGGGCCTTGGCCGTCTCCTGGCCATCGACCTCGCGCAGGACCTTCTGGATGGAGCGGTCGTCGAGGAGGACGATGTCCTCGAAGACGAACATCTTCTTCTTGATCTCCTCGGCGAGCTCGGGCGAGTCCTCCTCGAGGGCCTCGATGATGCCTTTCTCCGAGGTGCGGTCGACCAGGTTGAGGATTCCGACTATGGAGTCGACGCCGCCGGCGGCGGTGAAGTCCTCGCTCGAGAGGGTGGAGAGCTTTTTCTCCAGGACCCGCTCGACCTCTCTCAGGGTCTCAGGAGAGGTGCGGTCCATGGCCGCGATCCGCTTTGCGATGTCGGACTGGATGTCGTGGGGCAGCTTCTGCAGGATATAGGCGGCCTTGTTAGGCTCCAGGTAGGCGAGGATGAGGGCTATGGTCTGGGGGTGCTCGGTCTGGATAAAGTTCAGCAGGTGGGCCGGGTCTGTCCTCCGGATAAAATCGAAGGGCCTCACCTGGAGGCTCGAGGTGAGGCGATTTATGACGTCGATGGCCTTCTGGGAGCCAAGGGCCTTCTCGAGGAGCTCCCGGGCATAATCGATGCCGCCCGAGGAGATGAACTCCTGGGCCATCATGAGCTCCTGGAATTCGCCCAGGACGGCGTCCTTCTGCTCGGGCTCGATGGTCTCGAGGCGGGCGATCTCGAAGGTCAGGGTCTCGATCTCGTCCTCCCG
>JAKPBN010000453.1 GCA_029778945.1 Spirochaetota bacterium | reverse complement strand
CTGGGGGACCTCAAGATAGCCGGCCTCCTCCAGAAGCAGCACTATGGTGATGCCCGCCGCCTCCCCGTCGGGGAGCTTTTGGGGGCCGCCACGGCCGCAGGGCACGATTTCTTTGGCACCGGGGCGGGTAGGGTGCTCGAAGGCGCGGTGGCCGATCTCATCCTCGTGGACCTCGACCATCCCTCCATGGTCCCCTGCCATGAGCTTTCCTCCAACCTCGTCTATGCGGGTGGGGCCGGAGCTATCCGCCACGTACTCTGCGCGGGCCGCCTTGTCGTAAGGAACAGGGCCGTGGCAGGGTCCGCAGAGATTCTCCGGGAAGCCCGGGCCCGGGCCTCGGGCCTGGCGCGGCTATGAGGAGAGGCTAGGATGGACGGACTCTGGAGGGCCACCGCCCGGGAGCTGATCGCTCGCCTCGGCCTTGAGGCCCTGCCCGGAGAGGGGGGCTGGTTTCGCAGGACCTGGGCCTCGCCGACCGAGCTGGAGCCCGGGAGACCGGCGGGCTCGGCCATCTACTTCCTCCTCACTCCCGAGCCCGAGGGCTTTTCCGCCCTCCACAGGCTGAAGTCCGACGAGGTCTACCATTTCTACGCCGGAGATCCGGTGGAGCTTCACCGGATCGACGAGGAGGGCCGGGACAGGCCGGTGCGCCTGGGCCAGGATATCCTTGGAGGGGAAGAGGTCCAGGCCATCGTGGCCGCCGGGATCCTCCAGGGCTCCCGCCTCGTCAAGGGCGGGGAGTGGGCCCTCCTCGGAACCACGATGGCCCCGGCCTTTGTTCCCGGCGAGTTCAGCCTCCCCAGCCGGGCCGAGCTCCTGGAGCTCTATCCCGGCCTGGCGGAGCTGATCCTCGGCCTCACCCGGGCCTAGAGGTAGAGGGCCGGGTCCTGGGGGGCCGCGCAACTTGTCCCTCCATCCACCACAAGGCTTGCCCCATTGATCCAGCTCGCCCCGGCCGAGGCCAGGAAGAGGCAGGCTTCAGCCACCTCCCCGGGTAGGCCCGGCCTATTCGAGGGGGAAGCCCGCTTCCAGGCTCCAAGCCCCGCGGGCCAGGCCGCTTCGAGGCCAGGCCTAGAAAGGAGGCCCGGGCAGACCGCATTGGCCCTGATGCCCCGGCCGGCGAGCTCGAGGGCCTGGGACTTGGTGTAGTGGACCAAGGCGGCCTTGGCCGCCGCGTAGTGGGCATGGCCCCGTCCAGGGCGGAGGGCCTCCACCGAGGCTATGTTGACGATAGCCGAGCCCGGGCCCATCAGGGCGAGGGCTGAGCGGGAAAAGATATGGGCGCATGTGAGGTTCCCGTCGAGGACAGCCCGGAATTCCTGGGCCGTGAGGTCTCCAAGAGCCGCGACGGGGTAGGCGCCTGCGTTGTTCACGAGGACATCGAGGCCTAAGCCCCGGGACTTAAGCTCCCCAAGGCCAGCCTCCACGGCGGCCTCGTCGCTCGCGTCGGCCTCGAGGAGGAGGTGGCGCTCCGCTCCGGGGAGGCCTGCGAGAAGGGCCCGCGCCTTGGCCGGGTCCCCCCGGTAGTGGAGGACGAGGCTGGCCCCGGCCTGGGCAAAGGCCA
>JAKPBN010000438.1 GCA_029778945.1 Spirochaetota bacterium | reverse complement strand
ATACTCGAGGAAGGAGGCCCTGGGGCGCAACCCCAGGATCCTCAAGTCGGGCCGCCAGGACCCGGCCTTCTACCGGGAGCTCTGGGCCACGATAAGCCGGGGAGAGGTCTACCACAAGGATTTCGCGAACCGCCGGAAGGACGGGGAAATCTACTACGAGACCAAGACCATCACCCCCATCGTCGATTCCGCCGGGACTATCATCAACTATGTGGCCACCGGCAAGGACGTCACCGAGCGGCGCAGCCTCGAGGAGGCCCTGGTCCGGAGGGAGAGGGACTATAGGCTTATCGCGGACAACACGGTGGACGCCATCTGGATCCTGGACGCCGAGACCCAGCGCTTTGTCTACATGAGCCCGGCGGTGGAGCGGATCCGGGGCTTTACCGTCGAGGAGGCCCTCGCCCAGGGCCTGCCCGAGGTCCTCTCCCCGGAGTCCATGGAAAGGGTCAGGGGCTTCCTGCCAGCCCGGCTCGAGGCCTTTGTCCAGGGCGGGGAGGACCAGACCTGGACCGACGAATTCGACCAGACCACCAAGTCCGGCGCCTTCCTGGCCACCGAGGTCTCGACCAGGTTTGCCACGAACGAGGATGGGCGGATCCAGATCATAGGCATAACCCGGGACATCACCGAGCGCCGGAAGGCGGCGGCCGAGCTCGCGTCCTCCATGCGCAAGCTCGAGGCCACCCTGGACGCCCTCCCCCACCTCCTCTTTGAGATCGATGACGCTGGCAAGATCATCGATTTCCGGGCCCCCTCCATGGACCTCCTCTACATCTCCCCGGCCTTCTTCCTGGGCAAGAGGATCCCCGAGGTGATGCCCCCGGAGGCCGCAGGGATCATCGCCGAGGCCCTCGAGGAGGCACGTCGGGAGGGCAGGAGCTTTGGCACCGCCTATTCCCTCCCGATGCCCGGAGGGGAGTCCTGGTTCGAGCTTTCGGTCTCCCGAAAGGCGGAGCCTGGAAAGCAAGGCCCCCACTTCCTGGTCCTGGCCCAGGACATAACGGCCCGCCGGCAGGCGGAGATCCTCCAGGAGACGGTCTACCGCATAGCCCAGGCCTCCCGCACCGCCTCCTCCCTGGACGAGCTCTATGAGGAGATCCACCGCCATATCTCCCGGGGTGTGTCGGCCAAGAACTTCTATATCGCCCTCTATGATGAGGCGACAGACTCCTTGAGCTACGCCTATGTGGTGGACCAGAAGGACCGCTTCAAGGCCGGAGACGCCATACCCGCGGGCAACGGACTTTCGGAGCACGTGTTGAGGACCGGGGCCTCCCTCCTCTACACCCCCGGCAAGGATGAGACGGGCTACCACAAGATCCAGGGCACCCCGCCCAAGATCTGGCTCGGGGTTCCCCTGGTCCTGCGAGGCAAGACAATCGGTGTGATGACCCTCCAGGACTACGAGGATCCTAGGGCCTATACCGACCGGGAGCGGCGGATGCTCGAGTTAGTCTCCTCCCAGGTGGCCGCGGTCATCGACCTGAAGCGGGGGGAGGAGGCCATCCGCCTCGTGGAGCTGCGCAACAGCGCCATCATCGAGAACGCCCCCGACGGGATAGTCCTCCTCGACGCCGAGGGCCGCTTTACCTTCGGCAGCCCCTCGGCCTACCGCATGTTCGGCCTCGGACCCGGGGAGAACCTAGGCCAGCCGGCTATCAAGGACATGCATCCCGAGGACGCCCCCAGGATCCACGAGCGCTTTGCCGCCCTCGTCGCGGACCCGTCCCAGGGCTTCACGGTGGAGTACCGCTACCGTCACGCGAACGGCTCCTGGCGCTGGATCGAGGGGACCTTCACCAACCTCCTGTCCCAGCCCGGGGTAAGGGCGGTGGTGAACAATTTTCACGACATCACGGCCCGCAAGGAGGCGATCGCGGCCATGGCCAAGGTCCAGGAGGGCCTCGAGATGGCCCAGGTCGTGGCCCGCCTTGGATCCTGGGAGCTGGACCCCGCCACGGGAACCGGAATCTGGTCCCAGGAGATGTTCGCGCTTTTCCGCCGCGACCCTGCCCAGGGCGTGCCCGTCCTCGGGGACTTTATGGTCCTCGTCCACCCGGATGATCGGGCCCTCCTCCTCGAGACCCAGGAAAAGGCCTTTTCCAGTGGAGCCCGCCTCTCGGTGGAGTATCGGACCAACCCGGACGATGGACCGGTCTGCTATTTCCAGGCCACCTATGTGCCCTCCCTAAAACCGGATGGCTCTCCCCTGGCCATGTCCGGCACGGTCTTGGACATCTCGGCGGCCAAGAAGGCCCAGATAGAGCTGGAGGAGATGAACCGCACCCTGGAGCAGCGGGTCGCCCTGCGCACCGCCGAGCTCACCCGGAGCGAGGAGACCTATGAGGCCCTCTTCGACGAGTCCCAGGAGGGCATCATCCTCTTTAGCCCCCAGGGGGAGGCGATCCGGGTCAACGCGAAGGCGCAAAGGCTCCTGGGCTTTACCCTGGCCGACTACCAGGCCCTGGGCAGATATTCCTTCCGGGCCTTTGTCCCGGCCAAGAAAGACCTGGCCTCGGCCCCGCACTTTAGGGCCGCCGTGGCCGGGGAGGACGTGCCCCCCTTTGAGGATGAGATTGTCACCAAGGGCGGCCAGGCCATAGCCGTGGAGATCGCCTTCTCGGTGGTGCGCGGGGACGACGGGGCCGTGTCCCTGGTCCAGCTCATCATGCGGGACATAGGGGAGCGCAAGAAGGCGGATCTGGCCCTCAGGGAAAGCCGGGACCGCATGGCCGAGGCCAACGTGGCCCTGGAGAAGGTCGGCCGCATGAAGGACGAGTTCCTGGCCAACATGAGCCACGAGATCCGGACCCCCATGAACGCGATCATCGGCCTCTCCGCCCTGGCCCTCAAGACCGAGATGACGCCCAAGCAAAGGGACTACCTCTCCAAGGTCCACAACGCCGGGGTCTCCCTCCTGGGCCTGATCAACGACATCCTGGACTTCTCCAAGATCGAGGCCGGCAAGCTCAGCATGGAGACCGTGGACTTTGACCTCGACGAGGTCCTGGGCAACCTGGGCACCCTGGTCTCCCAGCGGATCATGGAAAAGCGCCTCGAATTCCTGCTTAAATTCCCCCCCACGGTGCCCCGGGAATGGTCGGGGGATCCCCTGCGCATTGGCCAGGTCCTGGTCAACCTCGTGTCCAACGCGGTCAAGTTCACGGCCCAGGGCGAGGTCGAGGTCTCCGTGAGCGTCGCCGAGCGCCTGGGGAACAGGACCAAGCTCCTCTTCAGCGTCCGGGACACGGGCATAGGCATGAGCCCTGAGCAGATGACCCGCCTCTTCCAGGCCTTTACCCAGGCCGACTCCTCCACGACCCGCAAGTACGGGGGCACGGGCCTGGGCCTCTCGATCAGCAAGCGCCTCGTGGAGATGATGGGCGGCCAGATCTGGGCGGAGAGCGAGGTGGGCAAGGGCTCGACCTTCCGCTTTACCCTCTGGCTCGAGGCCTCCCGCCGGCCCCTGGCCAGCTCCGCCCTCGTGCCCGGCAGCCTCGATGGCCTAAGGGCCCTGGTCGTGGACGACAACGCCACGGCCCGGGAAATCCACCGGGAGATCCTGGGGGAGCTCCGCTTCCGGGTGGAGACCGCGTCCTCGGGCCAGGAGGCCCTGGAGGTCCTGGCCCGGGAGGGAGAGAAGGATCCCTTTGGCCTCGTCCTGATGGACCTGAGGATGCCCGGGATGGACGGGGACGATGTCACCCGCCGGATCAAGAAGGAGCTCGGCCTCAAGACCGTCCCCGTGGTCTTTGTGGCCACCGGAAGCGCCGGGGAGGAGATGCGCCCCCAGGTCCTCGAAGCCGGTGCCGAGGATTACCTGGTGAAGCCCCTTACCACGACGGCCGTCAAAAATGCCCTGCGCAGGCACTTTGCCCCAGGCCGAGGCGCCGAGGGCGAGGCCACCCGTCCCGCCGCCGAGGAGAGGGGCCTGTCCGGGCTCAGGGCCCTCCTTGTGGAGGACAACGAGATCAACCGCCAGATCGCGACCGAGCTCCTCGAGTCGGTGGGCGTCGTAGTGACTTCCGCCAACAATGGTGTCGAGGGCGTCGCCGCGGTCCTCACCTCGGGCTCGACCTATGATGTCATCCTCATGGATATCCAGATGCCGGGGATGGATGGCTACGAGGCCAGCCGGAGGATCCGCGCGGACGGCCGCTTCGCCGCCCTGCCCATCATCGCCATGACGGCCTATGCCATGTCCGCCGACCGGGTGAGGGTCCTCGAGGCGGGCATGAACGACCACATCACCAAGCCCATCGACCCCGAGGTCCTCTTTAGCACCCTTAAAATCTGGATCCCCGGCGGCCCCAGGACGGCCCCGGGCCCGGACACCCCTCCCCCCAAGGCCGTCCCGGCGGACCTGGCCCTGGAGCCAGGCTACCCGGACCTCGAAGAGAGGCTCCGCGCCATCCCCGGCCTTGATCCCGGCCAAGGCCTCAAGTCCGTCCAGGGCAAGCTGGGCCTCTACGTAAGCATCCTCCGGAAATACCTCGAGGACAAGAACGCGGCCAAGGCGGTGGCGGCTATCGCGGCCTCGGACCTCGGCGCGGCCCGCCTGGCGGCCCATACCCTCAAGGGAGTCTCGGCCAGCCTGGGGGCCCTCGAGGTCCAGAAGGCCGCGGCGGCCCTGGAAAAGGAGCTGACCAGGGAAGGCCAGGGCAAGGCCAGGGCCAAGGCCCTCTCAAGGCTGGCCCGGCAGGCGGAATCGGAATACTCCAGGCTCAGGCTGGCCCTCGAGGCCGCTCTCCCTAGGCCAGACCATGGAGGACTAGCCAAGGCCGAGGCCCTGAGCCCCGAGGAAAGGCAGGACTTCGCCGAGGTGGCGACGCGGCTTGACAGCCTCCTAGGCGCCGCCGACCTTGAGGCCGGGCTTGTCTTCAGGGAAAACGTGGCCCTCCTCAGGAAGGCCTTGGGTCCGGGAGCTGAGGCCCTGGGCAAGGAGATTGGGGACTTTGCCTTTGACCAGGCCCAGGAAAGCCTGAGCAGGGGCCGGGAGGGCCTTGGGCTGTAATTCCATGCCCCGAGCCGGACGCAAAAAAAGGCGCGCTTCCACCCTCATCGGTGTCAGCACGCCTTCCTCTTGAGCCGCCCGGGATTCGCCTTAACGCTCGCTTCGCTCGCTAGGCTACGCTCCAGGCCGGGGTTTCTCGCTGGCGGCGGGCATCCATACCCGCCTTCCGCGCCTTCCGGCGCGCGCTCGAAACCCTTCGAATCCCGGTCGTTTAAATATGAGCCGCCCGGGATTCGAACCCAGCACCCACGCCTTAAAAGGGCGTTGCTCTAACCAAATGAGCTAGCGGCCCGGAAAGCCTACACTACACCGGGGAGGCCCCCCTGTGTCAACGTGGAAGCCGAGGGCCTTAAGGACTAGTACACGAAGTCTAGGCCCAGTTCCAGGTTGTAGACCGGCCTCTGGCCGGGCTCGGAGCCCAGCTCCCTGCCCCAGGCAGCTACGCCCAGCTTGGCAAAGCCCAGGTCAAACTCGGCCCCGGCCTCGAGGAGGGCGTCCTTGACCCCGACCCTAAGAGCCAGGATGTCCAGGATCCGGAACTCCGCGCCCAGGCTCACATTGAGGATGGCGTTCCGGGGCAGGGGGGCAAAGAGGTCGAGGATGTCCAGGTAGTCCGCCGCAAAGGTCATCCCGTCCAGGATCCGGCTAAAAACGCCGAGGGGCGGCTTGACCATCACTCCCAGGTCCAGCTGGCGGTCGACCATGGCCTTGGAGGAGACCGGGGAAGCCGCAGAGGGATCCGCGAAAAAGTCCAGGGCGTTCGAATAGCTCGTGACCACGGCGGGGCTAAAGAGATCCCGGCAGGAGAGGCCCACGGCGACAGTCTCCTTCCAGTTCCACCGGAGGCCGGCGTCCAGGCCTATGCCCGTCGTGAGGGTCATGGGCTCGGTGATCAGGGCCATGGGATTGGAGAGGAGATTGGAAAGCTCGAGGAGGCCACCGTCCACCCCCACGGACATCCGCACATAGCCCTTGGCCACGAGGCCCAGGTCGAGGGAGGACCACTCGCCGGTGGGGATGCGGAAGGCATAGCCCCCGTCCAGGAGGAATTCCTCGTCGAAACCGACTTTGATCGAGGAGATGCCCGAGGCGTTGACCACCAGCTTTGTGCGCTGGAAAACCCCAAAGCCCAGGCCCTGGCCCACATAGCCGATGGAGATGGGCCCGGAGAGGTCAAAGCCGGTGTAGAGCTTGTAGCCATTGCTCGCCAGGAAATCCAGGATGTCGGTCATGAGGTCTGTGCTGGAAAGCACGAGGTTGCCCATGTCGAAGATAGGCCCCGCCAGGGCCAGGTCTATCCGGGCGGCGGAAAAGGAGGGCTTCATGACCGCGAGGCCCGCGGGGTTGGTAAAGAGGACGGAGAAGTCGTCGGCCAGGGCCGCGTGGAAGCCGCCCATGGACCGGGATCTTAGGTCCGAATAGCCCGTGAAGGGCTCCACGTCCAAGGCGGCCAGGGGGATGGATAGGGCGAGGAGCAGGGCCAGGGCGAGGAGTACTTTTTTCATGGAGTCACCGGGAAGTATTGAGATATTGAATCCAGGAGCTCTGTATTAGTCAATTCGCTAGCCGCAGCGGATAACAGATCTGCGGCGAGCATCGCTTGGGGTGTCAACTGATAAGCTGCAGCATCGAATCCAGGGTCGGTGGGGTCTTCGCCCGGACCAAGAGCTGATGAAGCAATAACAAGCGCCACCAGAAGCACATTTGTCGGACTTAATCCTGAAGCGGCAAGAACATCTGCATCAAGAGATCCGCCACCAGAGTCAAGCCGAGCTAAAGCGGCGGCGACCTCTGTGTTGTCATCCGTTTTCTGGAGAGCGGTCACGATGGCAGACATTTCTGCGGGGGTCGGCGACGTTCCACCTATTGCTTTCTTAAGGATATCATTTAGCGGATCAGCTAGATTGGTTTCCAGCTGGCTAGCACCCACGGCCGCTGTTAGGGCTAATCCTGCGGCGGCCGGGTTTGTTGCTACCTGATCATTTAGTACCACTAGTAGGGCAGCGTAGGCCGCAGGGGAGGTATCTGGATCGTCCAGGATGGTCTGGGCGTCGGCGGCGCTTATGTCGGCCGGGATGGTGATCTTGTCCCTCTCAAAGGCCGTGCCCAGGGAGGTGGTGAACATCGCCTGGCAAGCCGCAAGACTGAGGGCCAGGATGACTGTGACTAGGATGGCTCTGGCTCGTCTCATGGACCACCTCCATCTGGAATATCGGCAGTCCCCGGGGACTTCTGGAGTCCCCGGGAGGAACTAGCCGGGCTATAAGTGGATCGAAACCTGGAAGGAAAGGCCCGAGCGGGGGGAATCCCCCGGATGGAGGCCGTATTCCTCGGTAAAGACCGCGGCATTGAGCTCGATGAGGTAGAGATTGACCCCGGCCCCGGCGGAAAGCCAGCCCTTGTTAAAGCCCGCCTGGAGGGTGAGAAAGGAAAAGAGCTTCAGGTCTAGACCGGCGTGGACTAGATTCCAGATCGAGGCCTTGTCCATGACAATGGCCACGGGGTCCTGGAACTCCAGATAGAGCCCCGGCTCCAGAAAGCCCGGGATAAGCTTCGGCTTCCAGGCCATGCCCAAGTAGACCGCTGGCAGCATGACCTCGGCGTTTCCCGTGGAGAGGTCGGGGATCGTGCCTGCGGAGAGATTGGAGAGGAGCTGGCTCACGGTCTCCTGGCTGGTGACAAAGGAGGGAGAGAGGTCCCGGACGGCCAGGCCGAGGGAAAAGCTCCCCATCTCGAGCTGGGCGCCCAGGTCCATGGCCAGGCCAAAGCCTCCATCCACGAGCTCCCCGTTGACCACCGACTCGATGCTGCCCCCGCCCGCGAAGGCGGTCAGGAAGTCCGCGAAGAGCCAGCCTCCGTCGACGGAATCGGCCCGGAAATAGGGCCTCATGTCCCCGCCCAGCCTTAGGGTGGCCTTGTCCCCGAGGGCTATGGGAAAGCCCAGGCCCACGACCAGGTTGATCGAGGCCGAGCTCGTCACCTTGGCCCCCAGGGCCGAGTCGCCCTCGGCCACGGCGTCGCCTATCGCGTACATGCCCAGGGCCAGGCCCTTGCCCACATAGCCGAGGCCTGTGGAAAAGCCTCCGCCAAAGCCATTGCCCACGATGAGGTCGTTGGCCGTGGCGGCCATCTCCGCCGGACTCGCATTGCCCCCCACGAGGGCCAGGGCCTTGTCGATATTGGCCTGGGTGGGCTTGAGATAGGCCCAGGCCGAGAGGTCGGCGATCATGAACTGGGGCTTGGAGGAGGCCGCGGCCGCGGGATTGCCATAGAGGCCGTCATAGCCCCAGGAGGTGGCGGCAAAGGAGCCGCCGATGCCCATGGACCTAGGATCCTTGGCCCGCAGGGTGGAGACGCTGGCCTGGGCTCCGGCCAGGCCCAGGACGGCCAGGACGAGGAAAGCGATGACAAGTAGGTGTTTCATGTTGTGCTTCCCTTACAGGCCCAGGGCCGCAAGATCGAGGCCGCCGGCGATGAGGAGGTTGTGGAGGTTTCCCGGATCGGTGGGGTCAAAGGCGGGATCCAGGGCCAGGCTCGAGGTGTCCACCGTCGATGCCGGCTGGAGCATGGCCCAGAGTAGGGAGGGGACATCCGGGAAGGGATTGCCCGGATTATCTGGGTCATCAACTGTGTCGAGGTCGATGGCGTCCAGGACCGAGGCGACCAGGGCGGCTTGGGCCGCGCTTCCCACCGTGGCGGTGCCTATCTCCGCGACTCCATCGGCGCCTACGCTAGCTCCCATCAGGTCGAGGGCGGTCTTGGCGTCCAGAAGAGCCTGGATAGCCGCGGTAAAAGCCGTCTGGCTCGAGAGCAGGTCAGGAGGGATCAAGGTGTCCAAGGCCGCGACTACGTCGGCGCTCGACATGTAGTCGAAGCCTCCGGAGGGCAGATCGCTCAATACCCCGACCATGTTATTGACGAGCTCGTCCGCCCCGGTGGTCACGAGCTCGATCTTGGCGGCGGCGGCGGCGGCGGCCTGGACCGCCGCGGGGTCCGTGGAGCTCGTATAGGTATCCGCCAGGGTGGCCAGGACCGCGGCCTTGGTCGCGGGGTCCTCGGTCAGGACCTGGTAAAAGGTCGAGTCCGGCCCTGAGGAGGAGGCGTCCTTGGCCAGGTCGGCGCTCGACTTGGAGGCTATGTCGGCCGCGCTCTCCTGGCCCATGCCTGCTTCCTTGAAGAGATTGGTGGTAAAAAACGCGTCGCAGGAGGAAAAGCCCACGAGGGCCGCGCCTAGGGTCACCCAAAGTCGCAGTTTCAAGGAAAGCCTCCAGAAGCTTGGGGTATGCGATTATTACCTACCCCTTACATTATCTCTAATACTATGGCATTTCCAAGGTGCCGCCCGGGATAAAGGCGAGCGCCTAGGTCTCGGCCAGGGCGTCAAAACCCGGCGGAGGCGCCTTGTTGTCCAGGGTAAGGTCAAGTCCCGTCCCCCGAGGCGGAGCCCCGGAGGCGGAAAGGGCCAGCTTGAGGTAATTTTCGCTCGTCGCCCGCCTCCAAAGTCCGCCTGCGGCCAGGATATCCCGGCCCTCGACCACGGCCTCGACCCTTTTTCCAAGCCAGCGACCCCCATAGGCCTTTCTCGCCTCCAGGGAAAACTGGGCCAGCCTCGACCGCCTCTCCTCGGCGACTGGGGCCGCCACGGCGCCGGAAAAAGCCGCCGCAGGGGTTCCAGGCCGGGGCGAATAGGGGAAGACCTGGAGGCTCCCAAAGCCCGCCTCCCGGACCAGGTCGAGGGTTTCCCGGAATTCCCCCTCCCCCTCCCCAGGAAAGCCCACGATCACATCGGCGGAGATATGGGGGTCGGCCTTGGCCCTGCGCAGGCCCTCCACCGCCGCCAGGACCCGGGCTCCCTTGTAGTCCCGCCCCATGGCGGCAAGTATGGAGTCCGAGCCCGACTGGAGGGCCAGATGGAGGTGGGGACGGATCCGGTCCTCCCCAAAGACCTCAAGAAAGGCAGGGTCCACCTTGTCCGGTTCCCAGGAGGAGAGCCTTAGCCGTATGGAGGAAGTCCCCGCGAGGAGCCGGCCTAGGAGGCCGGAAAAGCCGAGGCCCCCCGAGCGGTACTGGGAGAGGTTTACCCCCGTCAGGACCGCCTCGGGAGCGCCCCCGGCCTCGAGGCCCTGGAGCCTTTCCAGGACCAGGCCCGGATCGAGGCTGACCGAGGGGCCCCGGGCCAGGCTGACCCGGCAATAGCTGCAGCGGTTGTCACAGCCCTCCTGGACCTTGAGGGAGGGCCGGGAGTGGCGGGCAAAGCTCTCGGGCCGGTAGGAAAAGGGGTCGGGGCGGGGGCCCGAGGCGCCCTCGCCCAGCCACTGTCCCAGGACCTCGCCTAGCTTGCCCCCTTGGGCCTGGGCCGAGGAGAGATAGGCGGGCAGGCCCAGGATGCCCGCCTTGAGCCTTCCAGGCAGGACGAGAACACCCTCCCCCAGGGCGGCTATCTCAGCTGGGGCCACCTCGGCCCAGCAGCCCGTGGCCAGGGCCAGGCAGGCCGGATGGACTTCCCGGGCCTGGCGGAGGGCCCTCCTGGCCCGGGCCTCGGCCTGGGCGGTGACGGTGCAGGTGTTGAGGACGAGGAGGTCGATGGGCTCGGGGCTGGCCGGGGGAACGAGCCTGGCCCCGGCGGCGACAAAGGCCTCGGCCAGGGCCTCGGTCTCAAGCTGGTTGAGCTTGCAGCCAAAGCTGAGAAAGGAGACCCTGAGACTCATAGCGGACCGATCCTCAGCGGGTGGCTGCCCTGACCCTGTCCCGGCCCAGGAGGGCATCCTCCAGGCGGGGCTCGAGCTTCAGGGCCTGGGTATAGGCCTCGAGGGCGCCATTCCGCTCATTGGCCTTTTCCCGGGCCCAGCCCAGGCGGGACCACCACCGGGCATTGCCCGGGGCGAACTGGAGGGCCGTGGAGATGGCTATGTCCGCATGGGAATAGCGGGCCAGCCTCAGGTAGATCTCCCCCATGAAGTAATAAGCCGAGCCCACCCCCGAGCCCTCGGGGACGGCGGAGACATAGCTGCGGAAATAGCGGAGGGCGGCGTCGTTGCGCCCGAGGTTATAGGAGGCCTCCCCGAGGATCTCGCTGACCCGGGGATCCCGGCGGATAGCCCAGGCCTTGAGGCCGTAGTTTTCCGCGTCCGCCCAGCGGCCCAGGCCCAGGAGGTCCTGGCAGAGGAGGATAAGGACCTCGAGGTCCGAGGGGTCTTGGGTGAGGAGGTCCAGGGCCATCACCCGGGATTCCTCGAAGCGGGCCTGGGAGCGGAGCCTTTGGGCCTGGTCCAGGCTGGCCTGGGCCGGAAGGAGGGAGGCGAGGAGGCAGAGGAGGAGGACGAGGAGGGCCCTCCTCCCGGGAGGATCAGACCGCATCGAGCTCGGGGGCTGTCATCCTGCAGACGCCGTTGAAATGGCAGCCCGTCTCCATGGTCACCTGGGGGGCGGTCACATCCCCGTCGACCCGGCAGGTCGCAAAGAGCTCAACCCTTTCCCGGGCGCTTATATTGCCCTTGACCGAGCCCTTGACCGAGACCACCACGGCCTGGATGTCGGCCTCGACCACGGCCTTCTCGTCCACATAGAGCTCGCTCGAGGACCGGATGGACCCGCTCACGTGGCCCTTGATCATCAGGGGCTTGCGGAAAACCATGGAGCCCGAGAACTGGACATCCCCGGCGAGGACGGTGTCGAGGAGCTCTTCATCCACTGCGTTGATCTGGACTTCAGTCATAGGTGGACTATCATAGGCCCCCGGGCCCCGGATTGGCAAGGCGGGCTATCCCGGATCCCTTGGGGATTGGCCCATTTTCTTGACAATTTTGCTTATGTTTACAATATTTGAGCTAGAAAAAGCGGCGGCAGCCGAACCTAGCCCCGACCCGATGTGGGCCTCGGGCCTTCGCCCATCGCCGACCCAGGAGGAGCCTATGCGAATCACCGTCGAGACCACGATCAAGGCCCCCCTGGACCGCGTCTGGGCCGCCTATACCACCCCTGAGGACATTGTCCAATGGAACGCCGCCTCGGCGGATTGGCGCACCACCAGGTCCACGGTGGACCTGCGGGTCGGGGGCCAGTTCTCCTCCCGGATGGAGGCCCGGGACGGAAGCGCGGGCTTTGACTTCGCGGGAACCTACACGAAGGTAGTCCCCGGCAAGCTGCTTGAGTACAGCTTTGGAGACCGGGTCGCGATTGTGGAATTCCTCCAGGACCAGGACAGGGTCCAGGTCAGGGTGAGCTTTGATCCTGAGTCGGAGAATTCTGTGGAGATGCAGAGGGCTGGCTGGCAGGCTATCCTGGACAATTTCTCCCGCCACGTCTCAAAGGCCGGCTAGCTAGCGAGGGCCGCCTTGGCCTTTTCCAGGGCCGCCAGCAGGGCCTCGAAGTCCTCGGGCTTAAGCACCTCGGCCCGGATCGAGGGGGAGTGGCCCAGGGCGACCAGGCTGGGCTCGATGATCTCTTCTGGCCAGCCCGCGGCCTTGAGGTTGTTCTTGAGGGTCTTGCGCCGGGTGGCAAAGGCCGAGCGGCAGAAGGTGGAAAAGGCCTTGCGGTCCGCCCCGCCTATGGGCTTGGGCTTGGGCTTCATCACCACCA
>JAKPBN010000425.1 GCA_029778945.1 Spirochaetota bacterium | reverse complement strand
CAAGGAATACCTGGAGAAGAAGAAGGCCGAGCAGGGCCGCTAGTAGGAATAATCAGCAAGCCACAGAGCCAAGCCTAGCGAAGCCGCAGGCGTAGCGTTAGGCACTGAGGCACAGAGGAAGATAGGAAACGAGGAGAGAAGCGGGAGAAGAGAGAACGATGGGAATATGGGCTAATCCCTATTTCATCACTCTCTATCCTTCCTCCTCTCCCCTCTGTGCCTCTGTGTCTCTGTGGCCTTATTTTTCCCCTTTTCTTTTTCGTGCCCGTTTCGGGAATACGCATTATACTGAGGGCAGGATAGTTGGAGGCGGCACGGCTGCAGCCCTATCGGCATGGCAGGCCAGCCCTCTTCGACTATGCACGCACGTGCCATCAAAAGGAGTACCCATGCTGAAAGAGGAGCTTATCGCGAAGAGTCCCGTCCGCGTCCTTGAGCGCTCCATCAAGGGCGGCCTTATGGCGGGGAGCATCGGTGTGATAGCGAGCCGCAAGGGCATTGGCAAGACCTCTGTCCTCGTCCAGCTTGCCTTGGACCGCCTCCTCCAGGGAGAGAAGGTCATCCATGTCTCCTTCACTGCCCATACAAGCTATGTCATTGCCTGGTACGAGAATATCTTTAACGAGCTGGCCAAGCGCCGCAGCCTTGAGAAGGTCGAGGAAGTCCGGGACGAGCTCGTCAAGAACCGGGTGATCATGAATTTCGCCCAGGAAGGGGTCACCATCGACCAGATCCTGCGCTCCCTCAAGGCCATGATCACCGAGGGCGGCTTCAAGGCCAAGACCCTCATTGTCGACGGCTATGACTTTGCCCGCTCCTCCAAGGCCGAGATGGTCAAGGTCACCGCCTTCGCCAAGGAGATGGGGATCGAGATCTGGTACTCCTGCACCCTCGTGGGCGAGGAGCCCCTGGTCGACAAGAACAACATCCCCGTGATCCTGCGGGAATATATCGACGAGATCGGCGTCCTCATCCTCCTCGAGCCCAAGGCCGAGTACATCCACTTTGTGGTGGTCAAGGAGCACGAGAGGATGAACCCCCAGGACCTCAAGATCAAGCTCGACGCGAAGACCCTGCTTATCGCTGAGACCTGATCCCCGGCCCTAGGAGGGCCTTGAGCCTGGCTGCGGCCGTGATTCCTCCGAATCACGGCCGCTCTGCTTTTCCTGGCCTTTACTCGGCCGCCCCCCTCGCCTACACTTCAGGATCATGAATGCGCGATGCCGAATAATCCCATGACCAAGAAAAAAATCTGCCTCCTCGGCCCCTTCGGCGTGGGCAAGACAAGCCTCATCACCCGCTATGTGCGGAACATATTCTCCGCCAACTACCTCTCCACCATCGGCGTCAAGGTGGACAAGAAGGAATTGGCCCTCGAGGGCTGGGGGGAGGTCTGCCTCCTCATCTGGGACCTTGAGGGGCGGGATGATTTCGCCTCGGTGACCGATACCTACCTCCGCGGCATGGCGGGCTACCTCCTCGTGGCGGACGGAACCTCCCAGGCCAGCCTGGAAAGCGTAGCCAAGACCCGGGAGCTCATGGCCGAGCTCTTTGTCGAGGTGCCGTCCCTCCTCCTCCTCAACAAGGCCGATCTCCGCGCCTCCTGGATTTCGGCCGCCTCAGAGCTCGGGGAATTCGAGGGCCGGGGCATCGAGGTCATAGCCACCAGCGCCATGAGCGGCCTGGGGGTCGAGGAGGCCTTCCGCGGCTTGGCCCTCAAGATGCTCGCTCCGGGCCGGGGCTAGGGGAAGACGGACATGGCAAAGGACAAGGAAGCCCCCCAGACCAGGCTGGGCGAGCAGGAGAGATATAACCTCGAGACCCTCCGGGAGAGGATCTCCTCAGGCGGGGGAAAGGTCAACGCGGAGAGTGTCGGCCGGGTCCTGCCCGAGGCTATCCGGGCCGCCGCTCCGGGCCTTCTTCCCCGGGCCCTCATGGCTCCGACGGAAAAGGCCATCGACCTCTCCATTCACAAGGACACGGAGGTCCTGGCCACAAGCCTCTTCCCGATCATCGGGCCCGCGATCCGCAAGGCCTTGGCGGCCTTTGTCGCGGAGTCCATGGCCCGCCTCGACGCGGGCCTGGAAAAGACCCTGTCCCCCCGGCGCCTGGCCTGGCGCCTCGAGTCTTGGCGCACGGGGATGCCCTTTGTCGACATTGTCATGCGCAACACCATCCTCTACAGCGTGGAGCAGGTGTTTCTCGTGCACCGCAAGGCCGGCATACTGCTGGCGGGGCTCTCAAGGGAAGACAAGGCCGTCGCCGACGAGGACATGGTCTCCTCGATGCTCACCGCGGTCCAGGACTATATCAAGGACTCCCTCTCCCTCGACCGCGGCGAGGCCGTCCGGAGCCTGAGCGCCGGCGACTATTCCCTGATCATCGAGGAAGGCCCCCGGGCCATGCTGGTCCTCATCGTCCGGGGCGCGGCCGACCCTTCCCTAAGGGCCCGGGCCCAAGGCGTCCTTGAGGCGATCCACCTCGATTTTGGGGCCGAGCTCGAGGGCTTTTCCGGGAACACCGACGCCTTCTCCGCCTGCGTCCCGACCTTGCGGCCCTGCCTTGTGGCCCGCAAGAAGGGAGGGGACAAGCCCGTGCGGGGCATCGTGGCCATGGCCCTGCTCGCCACGGTCCTGGCCCTCCTCGCCGGGAGGGCCCTGATCCTTGGCGCGAAGGACCGGGCCTATATCCGAGTCCTGGAGGCCGAGCCGGGCTATGTGGTGGCCTCCCGGGAGCGTCGGGGAGGAAGTCTCACCGTCCATCTTCTCTAGGACCCCCTGGCCAGGAGCCTTGAGGACCTGGGCCCCCTGCCCTTCCTCCTGGGCACGGACCTCGCCTTTTCCATCGAGCCCTACCTCTCCCTCGAGCCGGCCTTTGTCGAGGCCCGGCTTAGGCGGGTCCTGGGGCCAAGCCCCGGGCTCGAGCTTTCGCTGCGCGAGGGGGTCCTCCATATCCAGGGCCAGGCCGACCGGGCCTGGACAGAAACCCGGCTGCCCCTGGCCCTGGCCGTTCCGGGGGTAGAGGCCGTCGCCTGGGGCCCCGGGGAGGCCCGGGCTCCGGCCGCCGAGCTGCCCGCCCTAGCCCCCCTCGAGGCCGAGCTCAAGGGCCTCACCCTGCGCTTCCGCAGTGACTCCGACGAGCTCCTGCCCGGCCAGGCCGCGAGGGTCGAGCGCATCGGCGAGCTCCTCGCGGCCATCATCGAGGCCGGCAAGGCCGCGGACAGGCCCCTGGACATCGAGCTTGTGGGACACAGCGCGGGAAAGGCCCACGACGAGACGGCCCTCCGCCTCAGCCAGGCCAGGGCAGAGATGATCCGGAGCCTCGTCCTGGCCGCCAGGCCCTCCTTGAAGGGCAGGCTCCTGACCCGGGGGGCGGGCAGCCTGGAGCCGGTGTCCTCAGGCTCGGGCCCGGAGTCCGAGGCCGGGAACCGCAGCGTCACCTTCCGGGCAGTCTTCCGCTGAAGTCCGCGGCCAGGGCCTCGGCGGCGCGATAGGGCAGGCCAAAGATCCCGCAGAGGAGGTCCGCGAGGAAGCCCGTCATCCGGGCTTCCAGGCCCCGATTCCCCAGGAAGAAATAGGCAAAGACGCCCTCCGCGGGATCGGCCAGGATGGGCGAAGGACCGGGCGGAAGGGCCCGCGAGGCCAGGAAGGCCTCCCAGCGGGAAAAGGACCGGACCTCGCCCCTCATCCTAGGCCATGCCGGGACGGCTTCTCCTTCGGAAGCCCTTCGCCGCAGGCTTAGGAGTATGCGGGGAGAGGCCGAGTCGATCACCGCCGACATCCCGCGATAGCCGATCCGCCCGGGCCCCGGGGAGGGAAAGGCCTCGATGCCCGCCCGGAGCCCCGACTCGGGCCCCCGGTAGACAAGGCAGTAGCCCCCCGATGGAGGCAGGCTCGAGGGCCTCCAGGGGCCAAAGAGCGGCAGGCCGAGCCCCTTCTGGTAAAAGACCCGCCCCAGGTTAGCCGGCACCAGGACTTGGCGGGACCGGGCCTCCCCTCCCCCGCCCCCCTGGGACCGGAGCCAGGCGAGGAGGCCGTCCAGCTCCAGGGCAAGGCCGGGGTCCGAGGCCACCAGGCCCTCGGCGAACATGAGGCGGTGGGCCTCGAGGACCGAGGCTATGCGCTCCACCTGGTCCCTCCCCAGGGGCTGGCCGCCGGCCAGGCGGGCCGCGAGGGCCCGGTACTCCCGCCCCTCCCCCGTGCCGAGCCCCGGGTCAAGGGCCCCCTCGTCGAAGACCAGGGCATGGAGGGACAGGATGGAGGCGATGCGCGCTTCCGGCTCCTTGCCGGATACCCTGGCAGGCCTGGGCCTGAGAATTGGGGCTCGAGGGTCTCGAGGTCCTCGACCCCGGCCCGGCTGCGGAGGATATCCTCCAGCACCTCGTCAAAGGCCCGGACGACCTCGGGATCGAAGGCCTTGCCCGACTCCTCCCGGACCAGGGCCCGGGCCCGGTCGATAGGCCAGGCCTCCTTGTAGGGGCGCTTGGACGTGAGGGCGTCGAAGACATCGGCGACGGCGCAGATGCGGCTCATCAGGGGGATCTCCGCCCCGGCCTTCCCCTCGGGATAGCCCGAGCCATCCCAGCGCTCGTGGTGGCCCAGGGCCACCTCCCGGGAGGCCACAAAGAGGATATGGTCCTCCCCCTCAAGGATCTGGGCCCCCAGGGTGGTGTGGCCCTTCATGACCGTCCGCTCCGCCAGGTCAAAGGGACCGGGCTTGAGCAGGATGGAATCCGGGATGCCTATCTTGCCCACATCGTGGAGGAGGCTGGCGTAGTAGAGGATCTCCCTCTCCTCCACGGCCAGGCCCAGGACCTTGCCGATGAGGGCACAGGCCCGGCCTATGCGGTAGATATGGCCCCCCGTCTCCTGGTCCCGGAATTCCGCCACCCGGGCGAGCTTGGTGAGGACCAGGTAGCGCGAGCTCTCGAGCTCCTTGGTCCTCTGCCTCACCTTGGTCTCAAGACTGTGGTTCTGGTCGCGGATTATCCCTAGAAGGGAGCTGAGCTTCTCGTTCTGGGCTTCCAGGCTTTGCTTGAGGAGGAAGATCTCATTCCGGTCCTGGGCCAGGAGCTGCCGGGCCTCGCAGGCCTCGGTGGTGTCCTCGATGACCGCAAAGGCCGGGGCGACTCCCCGGCTGTCCGTGGCTATGACCAGGCTGAAATACCGGTCTCCCCGGCGGATTCCGGGCAGGGTCAGGCCGCTGGCCTTGCCCGCGAGGATCGCCTCGATCTCGTCCTCCCGGCCCACGAGCTCGTAGAACACCTCGGTCAGCTTGGGATGCTCCTTGGGCATCTCAAGACCCAGGTAGCCCCAGAATCCGGGGTCAAAGGCCACAAGGCAGGCCCTGGAGTCGACCATCTCGTAGAAGACCTTGAGACTTCTCAACAAGTGCTGCATGGCGCCCCCGAAAGGATTGATTGCCCCTAGGCGGATTTCCGGCGCTTGCCCCAGGTGAGGATCACGCCCAGGGCGATCGAGAGGAAGGCCGCCACAAGGATGCGGTATTCCGCGGGGAGGAGGAAGGTGGCCGTATGGGCCGGGATCCAGAACAGGGGAATGGTCCGGCCCACGACAAAGGTCAGGAAGCGCATCCAGTCCACGGCCCCCACCACCTCAGCGAAGGGGACCCGGCCCCGGGCAAAGCGGGCCTCGATCCAGGCGTCGCTGATCCTGTGGGCGGCCATGACGACGGGCCCGAAGGTGAGGTTCATGATGGCCGAAGTCCAAAAGGCCACGAGGAGGGAGCCTAGCCAGCCCGAGCCCAGGGGGAGGAGGCCCCGGGCCCCCGCGGCCTGGACCCCGGAGTTGAAGAGGGTGAACATGAGGACCACGAGGAAGCCCACGATGCCCCAGACCAGGGCCTTGGCCCAGAGGCCCGCGGGCTTTCTCCAGGCGCCTCCGAGCAGGCGGATCACGAGGAGCTCGCCCATGGTGGCGAGGATCGCGAATTTGCCAAAGCCCATCAGGTAGGGATGGGCGGCGGTGAGGCCAAGGAGGATCGGGGCCGTGGCGGGCAGGACAAAGAGTCCCAGGATCACCACGATGGCCAGGGTCCAGGCCAGGTCGCTTAGTCTCAATTAGGGCCTCCTGAGGATAGGGCTTTGCCCGGAAGGGCAGTCTAGCTGGGCCGGAGCCTCGGGTCAAGGAAAAGCGAGGCTCGAGAACAGCTGCTCACTATTCTGGCGTATTTTCGCATTTTAATGCGGTTTTTCTGCATATTCTGTTGACCAAGTGGCCTTTTTTGCATTTTTATGCATAGCAAGCTCAAATCCCAGGAGATATTCCCTATGCACAAGCTCCTCAAGTCGACGGCCACCCTCCTCCTCGTCCTTGGCCTCCTCGCCCTGCCCGGCTGC
>JAKPBN010000394.1 GCA_029778945.1 Spirochaetota bacterium | reverse complement strand
CCAGCCTCCTCGAGGCCTTTGCGCTCCGCCTCCAGGAGATCGACCCCGATGTGATCACGGGCTGGAACATTGTCGACTTTGACTTCCGGGTCCTGGCCGCCCGCTTCCAGGCCCTGGGCCTGGCCTTTAGCCTGGGCCGGAGCGACGAGCCTGCCCGCCTCATCGAGCGCGAGGGCCGGCGGGATGTGGCCTCTGTCCCCGGCCGGGCGGTAATAGACGCGATGCGCCTCGTGCGCGCCTCGGGGGAGCGCTTTGACGACCTCCGCCTGGAGACCGTCGCCCAGGCTATCCTGGGGGAGGGCAAGAGCGTCCACGAGGAGGGAGAGGACAAGCTTGCCGAGCTGGACCGGCTCAGGGCCGAGGATCCCGCGGCCTTTGTCTCCTACTGCATCCGGGACTCCGAGCTGGTCCTGGGCATCCTCGACTCGACGGGCCTCGACCGCCTGACCCAGGCCAGGGCCGGCCTCACGGGCCTCCCCCTCGACCTGGCCTGGACTTCCATCCCGGCCTTTGAGAGGGTCTATTCCGCGGGCCTCCGGGAGCGCCACATCGCCGTCCCGACCCGGGAGGCGCGGAAGGTCTCCGGGGCCGCCGGAGGCACCGTCCTCGACCCCCTGGCGGGCTTTTACGAGGCCGTCCTCGTCTTCGACTTCCGCAGCCTCTATCCCTCCCTCATGCGGACCTTTAACATCGACCCCTTGGCCTACGCACGGGCCGGGGCCAGGCCCCCAGCCCCCGGGGACATTGTCGCGCCCAACGGGGCCCGCTTCGAGCGGGAGTCGGGCATCCTGCCTGCCACGGTGGCGCGTTATACGGCCGAGCGCGAGCGGGCCCAGGCCGCCGGGGACGAGACCGGGGCCTATGTCTACAAGATTCTTCTTAACTCCTTCTACGGGGTCCTGGGGGCCGAGGGCTGCCTCTATGCCCGGACCGAGCTGGCCGGGGCGGTGACCTCTTTTGGCCGCAAATACCTCCTTTTTTCCAGGGACTTCTTTGAGGCCCAGGGCTTCCACACCCTCTACGGGGACACCGACTCAGTCTTCGTGGACTCCGGCCTTGGAGCCGGGGCCTCCAAGGATGCCCTCGAGGAGCTTGGGACCCGCCTCGCGGCCCTGCTCAACGCCGAGCTCGAGGCTGCGATCGAGGCCGAGTACGGCCTCCCATCCTTTCTCAAGATACGCTGCGACAAGCTCTACCGCCGCTTCTTTATCCCCCGCCTCAGGATCGATCCCGAGGGGAGGGGGGAGCGGGGCCGGGCCTTCCTGCCTGCGGCCGGAGACCTTGACGGCGGCGACCCGGACACCGATGCCTCGGCTTCCGTAGAAGCCGGCCAGTTCCGGGGCCGGGCCAAGGGTTATGCGGGACTGAGGCTCGACCCGGACGGCTCCGAGCTTGTGGAGATCAAGGGCATGGAAGCCGCTCGGTCCGACTGGACGCCCTTGGCCCGGCGCTTCCAGATCGAGCTCCTGGGCCTCGCCTTTGGCCAGGCCAGGGGGAGGCCGGCATCCTGCGCCGAGGTGGAGGCCTATTGCCGGACCATGGCCGAAGGGCTTAGGGCAGGGCGGCTCGACAGCGAGCTCGTCTACCGCAAGCTCCTCAGGCGCCCCCTTGAGGACTATGCCAGCTCTAGCCCCCAGGTGGTCGCCGCCCGCCTCCTGGGCTGGACCGGACGCCGGGGCTCGGTGTCCTATGTCATGACTCTTGCCGGACCCGAGCCCTTGGGGCGGCGCTCCGGGGCCGGCCTGGACTACGAGCATTACATCCTCCACCAGCTCCTCCCCATAGCCCGGGCCGTGGTGGAAGCCAGGGCGGAGGCCGAGGCGAAGGCAGGTGCCGGCCCCTCGGCCTGGAATCCGGAGACCTGGATGGCCGATAGGCCCCAGATGGAACTCGGCTTTTAAGGCTGGGCCTTCTCCTGAAAGGAATTTGTTAGAGACGATCCCCGCCCCTTCCGGGTATACTCAGGCTGATGAAAAAGGCATCGACCCTCGTCCTCGTGGCCCTCTTGTCCCTCGGCTCCGGCCTTTTTGCCCAGGCCGAGGGAGGGCCTTCCCAAGCCACCGCGGTCGCCCCGGCCCCGGCCGCCTCGCCCGAAGCCGCCGCGCCGGCCGAGCCAGGCGCAAGTCCGCCCGCCGCACCCGCCGCACCCTCGGCACCCGCCGCCCTGGTGCTGGACCTCGAGGGCAGCATAGCCATGGCCCTCTCCAAGGGCGAGGACTCGGCCATCGCCGCCAGGACCCTGGACGCTGCCCAGGCCGCCCATGCCGTCAACCTGGCCAAGGCCCGGTGGAGCATCTCGGCCTCCGGGGCCTATACCCTCGGGGATGGCTTTATGGCCAGCAATCCCACGGCCGTCGACAAGTCCCTCCGAGGCAAGGCCGGGGGCAGCTACGCCGATGTCTCCCAATCCCTCTCGGCCGCCCTCAGCCTCAGCACGGGCAATGCCTCGACGGCCAACCCCGGCACCCGGATAGCCCTGAATGCCTCCCAGGCCTTGCCCCCGGCCTCGGCCGATTCCGATCCCGTCACCGTCCTGGGCTTTAGCCTGGCCCAGACG
>JAKPBN010000383.1 GCA_029778945.1 Spirochaetota bacterium | reverse complement strand
CCAACCGGGTGTACAAGCTTGGGGGCTCGGGCTCGGATATCCTGGGCTTCCTCTCCAAGGGGGGGCGCCTTGGGGACATACCGGGCCTGGATGAGGCCCGCTTGGGCGAGCTGGAGCTTTTCTTTTCCGAGCTCGAGGCCGCCAGCGCGGGCAAGGCCGTGGAGCTCAGCTCGGTGCCCTATGACTTTTCCTTTACCCGCCTGCCTGTCTTAGGG
Organism: Spirochaetota bacterium; assembly: GCA_029778945.1. GTDB lineage: Bacteria > Spirochaetota > Spirochaetia > Treponematales > Rectinemataceae > JANYKC01. Next base: position 1,490 of record JAKPBN010000383.1, on the reverse strand, counting down.
GAATTAGCCCTTACCTACCGCTGCAACGAAGCCTGCCTGTTTTGCTATGCTGGCTGCGGAGCAGACGCTGGCAGCTCCGCTGCCCTAGGCTCGGGCCTTGGGGATGGCCTGTGCCGCAGCGGCCCCGCTTCCCCGGACCGGGACGAGCTTAGCACCCAGGAAGCCAAGCGAGTTATCGACATCTTCAAGCGTGAGGCCAAGATCCCGTTCTTTTCCTTCACCGGGGGCGAGCCCCTGCTCCGGGAGGACCTCGAGGAGCTCGCCTCCTATGCCCGGGACCTGGGCCTCCGGACCAACCTCATCACCAACGGGAGCCTCGCCAGTCCCGAGAGGGCCAAGTCCCTCAAGGCCGCGGGCATAGACACGGTCCAAGTGAGCCTGGAAAGCCCCGAGGCGGCGGTCCACGACTACCTCTGCGGCAGGCCTGGGGCCTGGAGGAAGACGGTGGCGGGCATCGCGAACCTCAGCGGGGCCGGCATCTCGGTCCAGACGAACACCACGATCACCACAAGGAACCGGGATGGCCTGGGCCGCCTCCCGGCCTTTCTCTCGGGCCTGGGGGTCAGGCGCTTTTCCATGAACCTCTTTATCCCCACCGGGCGGGGCGTATCCAACTTTGACCTCCTTGTGCCCTATGCCGAGGTAGGAGCTGTCGTGGACGGGGTCAAGGCCGCCGCCCGGGCCGCGGGGATCACCTTCTTCTGGTACAGCCCCACCCCCTATTGCCTCTACAACCCCCTGGCCAACGGCCTGGGCAACAAGAGTTGTGCGGCCCTGGATGGCCTCCTCCACATCAATCCCTACGGGGAGATCCTGCCCTGCTCCTCCTGGCCCGAGGCCCTCGGCTCGGTCCTCAGCGGGGATTTCCGGGAGCTTTGGTTTTCCGAGCGGGCCGGGACCTATAAGCGCAAGGAATTCGCCTCCCCGGCCTGCAAGGCCTGCCCCTCCTTTGTCGCCTGCCAGGGTGCCTGCCCCCTTTACTGGAGATCCGTGGGCTGCCAGGAGCTTGAAGCCCTAGGCATGGCCAAGACCAAGGCCCCGCAGCTTGCCCTCGCGGCTGCGTCGGGCCAGGAGTAATCATGGAAAAGGAATTCCGCTTTCTCAACCTGTCCCTGCCGGCCCGCCTTGTCTTGGCTGGGGGCCTCTACGCCCTTGGGGCCAGCCTCGAGCTTTTCCTCAGGCTCCCCCTCTTTGTGGGTGGCGTCTTTGCGGTCCTGGGCTGGTTCCCCCTTATGCTCAAGGGCGTCACTAACCGTCCCGACGACCAGGGCCTCGAGGAATGGAGGCCCGTCACGATGGCGGAGATCGACCGGCTCGACGATGGCCTCCGGGCCTCGAAAAAGCTCAAGGCCAAGATGTTCTCCCCCCAGGCCCTTCTCATGTTCCTCATCGTCGTGCCCCTGGTGATCATCCTCTGGATTGCGGGCGTGTGGACGGGCCGGGGCGACTTGGCCTTTATCGCCTTCCATGGGGCCTTCTTTTCCGTGCCC
>JAKPBN010000373.1 GCA_029778945.1 Spirochaetota bacterium | reverse complement strand
AGGCCGTCGTAAAGGCCTATCCCAGGCAGTTTGCCGCCGCCCGGGCCCTGACCCTCCTGGCCCGCATGGCCGAGTCCGACAAGGACTGGGCCACGGGAGAGAAGACCTGGCTGACCATCTATGAGCGCTTCCCCAAGATGTATATGGCCCCCATCGCCCTCCAGAACGCGGCGGTCGCCGCCGAGGAGAGGGGAGCCCCCGATCAGGCTATGGCCCATTACAAGCTTGTCGTGGAAAAGTATGCAGGCAAGACCGTGGGCATCGCCCATTCCTACTTTTCCTTGGGCCGCCTAGCCGAGGAGAGCAAGGACTATTCCCAGGCCTTGACCTACTACAACAAGGTGGTTTCCGACTATCCCGGTGATGATTGGACAAAGTTCGCTAAAGACCGTATAATCGCCATTAAAGCCCAGGGGTCGGGCAAGTGATGGACTTGCGGGTTTGATCGAATAGACTTTTTGGAGGCCCGGCTATACCGGGCCTCTCTTTTTTGATAATCGCCGAGGTATCAGCAAAACAGGAGGCCGCAATGCCCAGAAAGAGAGCGAAATTCCTTGAGACGCGCATCTTTGGTTTTGTGATCGCCCTTGCGGTCGCCCTGGTCTTTGCAGGACTTAATTACGGCACCCGGATCCTTGAGTCGGCCGACCTTAAGACCCTTGATCTTCACTTCTTCCTCAAGGCCGAGAAAAGCCCCAAGACAGTCCAGGAAGGCACGGTGATAGCCGCGGCCAACCCCAAGGTGTCGGAGGCCATCCGGATTATCGGGGTGGATTTCGACACTCTTTCCGCCTACGGTCAATGGCCTTTCCCCCGGACCAGGCATGCCGACCTCCTCAACGCCATCTCTCGCATAAAGGACCAGACCCAGAGGGAAAACTCCGTCCTCCTGGACTTCTTCTTCGTCGAGAAGCACGGGGATCCCGCCTCGCCGGTCCTCTCGGAGGAGGATCAGGCCCTGGTGGACGCCCTGGCCTCGGCCAAAAACGCCTTCCTTGAAGTGCCTCTCTCCGCGGAGCCCAACACTTCGGAGAGTTCTGAGGAGATGACGGCCAGGGAGGAGCGGCTCTATAGCCGATTGGGTACCCTCACCAATATCAAGGGCCCCTGGCAGGATATGGCCGCGTATTTCTCCTCTGAGCCGCCCATCGCGGAATATTCCGATGCCCTCGTGGGCTTCGGCCACCCCAATTTCAGCCCGGACCGCGACCAGACCATACGCCGCCAGCCCATGGTGGCCAAGGAGAGTCTCCTCCTCGAGACCATCGACTTCGCGGACCTGAAGCCCGGCTATGCCGTCAATGAAGCCGCCTTTGAGCGTCTGGCCTGGATGGACAAGGACGGGCGCTTCCACAATATCCAGACGCCGCTTACGGGTAAAACCCTGGCTGGGCTGGCCAAGAGCCTGGCCAAGTCAGCTCCTCCGGTCTCTGCGGCGGACCCTGCCACCGCAGACGGCTTGCCGCATTACACAATCCGCAAATTCAAGGACCGCTTTATCCCCTCGATAACCCTGGCCCTCTCTCTCCGCTACTTTGGCAAGACCATCCAGGATGTCGAGGTGGTCCTGGGCGACCATGTGCGCATTCCCTCGCCGACTATCTTTGATGTCGAGAGCGGGACGAGGCAGCCCTATCAGCTCGAAACCAAGCCCGCTGTGTTCGACAAGGACGGCAACGTGGTCAAGGAGGCCACGAAGCGCCCTGTCCCATATATCGATATACCCATCAACGCCAACGGGGAGATGCTCATCAACTTCATGGGCATCCCCTCCAAGGACAGCCCGACCTTCGCCTATAGGTCCTACAATCAGCTAGCGGACCGCGCGCCGCCGTCGGCGGATCCCGCTACCTGGACGAGGCGGTCCTTCGCCATGGCCAACCAGATCCTGATGGTTGGCGCCTATGCCAAGGGCATGGCCGCCGACGAGAAGCCCACTCCCTACGGGCTCATGTATGGCATCGAAGTCCACGCCAACGCCTTGAATACGATCCTGATGGACAACTTTATACATAAGGCGCCGGTCTGGCTGGACCTCCTGGTCCTCCTCCTTGTGGTAGCCCTTGTGGCCCTGCTGAGCTCCCGGTTCTCCACGGTCATCTCCTTCTTTGTCACCATAGTCATCTTGCTAGGCTTCTTCTTCGGCCTCAACGGCCTATTTGACTGGAAGGGGCTTCTCCTCAATTTTTCCATGCCAGCCATCTCCATGCTGATCACCTTTGTGGGCATTGTTGTCTACAGGGCGATGACGGAGGAGCGGGACAAGAAAAAGATGCGGGAGACCTTTGGCAAATATGTCAGCCCCCTCCTTGTAGACCAGCTGGCGGACAATCCTCCGGAGCTGGGCGGCATCGACAAGGAGCTGACGGTCTTCTTCTCCGACATCCGCGGCTTTACCTCGATCTCGGAGAACATGACCCCCCAGGAGCTCATCAACCACCTCAACGAGTACCTGACGGCCATGACGGATATCCTCCTCGACTATGGTGGAACCCTGGACAAGTACATGGGGGATGCCATCATGGGCTTCTGGGGAGCCCCCTTGCCCCAGCCCGACCATGCCCTCCTGGCCTGCAAGTGCGCCTTAAAGCAGATGGAGAGGCTCCACGAGCTGAATAAGACCTGGCCCGAGGCCAAGCGCCTGGATATCGGCATTGGACTGAATACGGGCAAGATGACCGTGGGCAACATGGGAAGCCCCCTGCGCCTGAGCTATACCCTGGCGGGGGACAATGTAAACCTGGGTTCCCGCCTCGAGGGCACCAACAAAGCCTATGGCACGAACATTATCATCAGCGAATACACCTACGGCCTGGTGCGGGACAAGGTGATCGCCCGGGAGCTGGACAATATCCGGGTCAAGGGCAAGAACAAGCCCGTCCTCATCTATGAGCTGATCGACGTGGTAGACGGCCTGGATGCCCCGCGCTTGTCCCAGAACAAGGGCAAGAAATAGGCCGGAAAGAGGGGAGGGCGTAACCCCGGGCAAATCCCCGGGGTTGTACCAGACATGAAGAAAGCCAGGACTATCGCCCTTGCCGGCCTCGCCCTTGGGGCCGCGCTCCTCCTGGGAGCCTGCGGCCTCGAGACCTATCTCTACCTCGAGACACCTACCAACTATTCCTCAGGCACTACCCTGATTTTCCAGCACAGCACGGCCAATACGGACCCGAATTTTCTAGGCTATGAGGTCTATTACCGACTTTACCCAG
>JAKPBN010000315.1 GCA_029778945.1 Spirochaetota bacterium | reverse complement strand
CCGGCGGACCCTCCGTCAAGACCAGGATGAGGCTAGGATGATGATAGATACAATTGTAAAGATAGTTTCCTCCCTGCCCGGCCTGGCCGACTGGAGGCTGGTGGAAAGGAGGCGCGAGGGCGCCGAGGCCTTCTTCGTCCGGGAGGGCCTGGACATGGCCAGGCAGGTGGAGACCCTGGACTACCGCCTCTCGGTCTATGTCGACGGCCTTGACGGTTCTGGGGCCCGGTGCCGGGGCGAGGCTAGCGTCTCCCTCCACCCCAGCTTCACGGAAGGCGAGATCCGGGCGGCCGCCGAGCGGGCCCGCTTTGCCGCCTCCAAGTCCCGCAACCCCTGGTATCCCCTTCCCGAGGCCTCCCCAACGGCCGGCTTCCCCCATAGCGGCTTTGCCCAGCGGGAGCCTGCCTCCTGGCTCGAGGAGCTGAGGGAAGCCCTCTACTCGAGCCAGGCCCAGGGTCCCAGGATCAACTCCCTCGAGCTGTTCCTCACCCGGGTGGATACCCGGCAGAGGAATTCCCGGGGCCTCGATGCGGCCTGGCAGGCCTGGAAGGGCTATATCGAGTACACCGTCGATGCCCCCTCGGCGGCGGGCCCGGTGGAGCTCACGGACTTCCTTTCCTTTTCCGAGCCCGACTTAGGGCTGCTCGCCGCCCAGGTAAGGAGCCGTCTCGGCCTTGTCGCCGACCGCGCCCGGGCGCTGCCCACCCCCCAAGGCCTCGACCTCCCCCTCATCCTCACCGGACCGGAGGCCACCGAGGTCCTGGGCTATTGGTTCCACAACCTCAAGGCCTCCCGGGTCTACTCCAAGGCCTCTCCCCTTTCCCTTGGCCAAGCCCTCTCTGGGGCAGACGCCAGGGCCGGGGACTTTGATCCCCTGGAGATCACCGCCGAGGCCTATCTCCCGGGCTCTCCCGATTCTGCGCCCCGGGACATCGAAGGCTCGCCCCTCGAGCGGCTCGCCCTTAGCCCGGCCGGGATCGCCACAAGGCTCTCCGGGCCCCTGCGCCACACCCACTACCTAGGCCTTCCGGCCGCAGGCGACCATCCCCTCTTCTCGGTCGCCCCGGGCGCCCAGAGCAGCGCCGAGCTCCGCTCCTGTCCCCACCTCGAGGTCGCCTATTTCTCGGACTTTGGGGTCGACCTCGACACCGGGGACTTTGGCGCGGAGATCCGCCTTGCCTATGTCTCGGATGGCCAGAGCCGCTATCCGGTCACCGGAGGCTCAGTGGCTGGCAATTTGGCAGACAATGCTGCGGGCCTACGCCTCTCAAAGGAGCTTGCCCTGGCCACGCCCATGTACGGCCCCGAGGCTATCCTCCTGCCCAAGGTTTCGATCACCGGGGGAGGAGGCGAATAGCCGAGGCCGGAGCCGGGATCGCATAGGCGATCCCATCGGTGCTGCGATAGGGGCTGATCTCGGCGAAGTTGGAATAGAGGCTGACCTTGAGCCAGGTCGAAGGCGCTCCGGTGTCGCCGCTCCCCCGGGCATGGCCCGCATCGATCTGGGCTATCCCATCCACGAGGGCCGCGGAATAGTCGTGGGTGTGTCCGCAGACATAGGCTGTCACGGCATGCTTCTTGAGCAGGTCAATAAAGGCCCTGACCTCCTCGGGGTGGGCATCGAGGCATTCCCCGGAATGGCGCACCCTTGCGGTCGCCGCATCGGGGAGGGAGTAGAGGGGCTCGTGGCCAAAGACAAAGATGTAGGCCGGGTTCCGAGCCTCGGCGGCCACGAGGTCCCCCTCGAGCCAGGCTAAAAGTGCCGGGGAAATTGTTCCGGCCAGGGGATCGGCCGGGCCGGGATTTATGCCGACGTCGGAACTGCCATCATAGTACTCGTTGATAAAGGCAAAGTGGGCCCCGCCGGCGTCAAAGGAATAGCAGGTTGTCGCGGCCCCGCTAGGACCGGAGGCGAAGTTGGAAGCCCCGGCCGCGCTGGCCTGGGCCGCTAGGCCGTAGGAGCGCAGGAAGGCCATGTCGCTCGGCGTCTCCGCCTCGTGGTTTCCCACGACGGGCAGCCAGGGGATCGAGGAAAAAACCAGAGGTGCCCGGATAGTGGCCAATACCTGGTCCGGCGGGTCGATATCCCCGGGGCTGACAATAAAGACTCCAGCGCCGACCCCCGCCATAGAGGCCACGGCACCCTTGAATTCCGTATCCTCCAAAAAATTCCGCATGTCGGCCACTATGGAGAAATCCAGGCCCGCCGACACGCCATTCAGATTGCTATAGTCCGGGAGGGCCTCCACGACAGGAGCAAAGGCCCCGGCTCCGCCACCGCAGGCGAGGAGCAAGCCCACCACCACGATAAGTCCGGCTATCCAGGTCTTGTGCATGTCCTAAGTAT
>JAKPBN010000314.1 GCA_029778945.1 Spirochaetota bacterium | reverse complement strand
AATGACCTCCAGGAGGGCACCTTCTACGCCCGCCTCGTCCTGCGCCAGGGGGCCGACGAGATCCTCGTGGACGCCCGGCCCTCGGACGCCATAGGCATGGCGGTCCGCACGGGCTGTCCGGTCTTTATCGCCGAGACCGTGGTGGACGAGGCGGGCATCTCCGTGAGCCTTGTGACCGATACGGCGGGCTCCACCACCCTGGGGGGCGATGGGGCCGACCCGGAGGGCCGTGGCCTAGAGGGCCACGGAAGCGAGGATGCCTCGGTCGAGGGCCTCTCCTTCGAGGACGAGGTCCTCCAGGGCCGTGAGCCGGCCCGGGAGACCGGCCTCTCCGCCGTGCTGCGGGAGGAGCTCGAGGAGGCCATCGCCATCGAGGACTACGAGAGGGCGGCCGAGCTCCGGGACAGGCTTAGGGATCTGGGTGAGGGCATATAGGCTCGAGGATGCGCTGGTCTTGGAAAGCCGAGTTGGGCTACAATCGAGGCCGAATAAGTCAAAACGTGTGGATAGGGGTGTGAGGTGCGGCGACTCCTGAGAAGATATCCCCGGAAGCTTTTTCTCCTAGGCCTAGTCTGGGCAAGCCTCCTTGCCTTTTCCCTTGCCCCCGCGGCCTCGGCCGCGCCCAAGGCCGTCCCGCTTGGGCCCGCCCCGGCCCCGGTCCATATCGACCTGAATTCCCTGGACGCCTGGGTCAGGCCAGGCTTTAGCATCGAGTGGGCCTATTACGTGCCCGATCCCAAGGACAAGGCCTGGACCCGGATCCCGGCCAAGCCCGGCGACCGGCCCCTGATCTATCGCGACCTTCCCCTCGAGGGCGGGACCCGGCGGGGACGCTTTGCCGTGGGTCCGGCCCCGGCGGATACCTTTTGCGTGATCTTTGCCTTTGAGGCCAGCCCCGAGCTCTTGGCCAGCTCCTCGGGCACGGGCCTCCTCCTGGGGGACATAGGCAAGAACTGGGATGTCTACCTCAACGGCGCGGTGATCCAGCACGAGGTCAGGCTCGGCAAGGGCGGCATCATCGAGACCGAGAGGGCCGTCCACGGCGCCCTGGTCGACATCGACCGGCGCTACCTTAAGGAAGGGACCAATGTCCTCGCCTTTTCCATCAGCGGGGACCGCCAGGACTACCGGACCGGACTCTTCTCCCGGGGGCCCTATCTCATAGCGCCCTATGTGGACCTCCTCAAGGCCAAGAGCGAGTACATCGACCTCATGCTCATAGGCATCTACTTTTTCTTTGGCCTCTACCACATCATCCTCTTTGGGATCCGGCCGGCCAACCGCCAATACCTCTACTATGGCCTGGGGACCCTCTTCCTGGCCTTCTACCTGTTCAGCCGCAGCTTCCTCGTCTACAGCATCATCCTGGACACGGCCCTTATCAGGTCCATGGAGCTTGCCTCCCTGTTTATCTTCTTTCCGCTCTTTATCGCCTTTTTTGACGAGAGCAACCGAAGCAAGGTGAGCCTCTTCACCCGGCTGTTCTCCGCCTATAGCCTCCTCGTGGCCCTGGTCTCACCTTTTATCTGGGGCGAGCTGATCCTCAAGCTATGGCAGACAACCCTTCCGGTCTTTGTGGTCTACCTCCTCGTCTTCGACTTTATCA
>JAKPBN010000309.1 GCA_029778945.1 Spirochaetota bacterium | reverse complement strand
AGGAGATGATCTGGGTCACCTCGTCATTGTCGTTGATGCCGATCCTTCCAAGGGAATACAGGGCCGCGGACAGGACCATGGGCTCCCGGTCGGCCAGGGCGACCTTGATCAAGGCGTCCTTGCTCTCCACCGAGGGGAAATTGCCTAGGAGCTCGCAGGCCTGGGCGCGGACATCAGGGAAATCATTGGTAGGACGGCCGAGGCCGGCGGAACGGGTTACGGTGACCGTGCTTTCCAGGGCGAGGTATTCGAGAGATTTGCGAATTTCCTCATTTTTGCGCCCGCCATCAAGGGCCTGCTTGATATACTGGAGGGCCACAAGCTTCATGTCTTTGGTCTCGGCCCGGGACTGCTCCTGGATGACCAAGGTTTCCATGGTCTCCTGGAGGTAGGCTTCCTCGACGGTCTTTTCGGTACTAGCCGGGGTAGTGGCCGCAGGCTTGGCGGCGGCCTGGGCAAAGCCAAAGGCGGTGAGTCCAAGGATCATGAACACCCCAAGCCCTGCAACCAGAGCGGCGCGGTGGAAAGAACGCATCATTACCTCCCGATTCCTATTTTCCAAGTTTCCCCATGCTTTTCTAGGTTGTAGAGTATCTGCCGGTCGCCTTTGGCTCCAACGGTGATAGCCTTAACCCGAAACTCTCCAACAAAATCAATATCATCGACCCTGTCGTTCTGCCTAGAAGGATACACCACATAGATAAAATAGTCTCTCAGGCTCGTAAGCCTGGTCCCCGAACGCTTGAGCACCGGGTATTCCGACATCTGGGCCAAGAGGGCGGGATCCGAATAGTAGGAAATATACTCCGGGGTCAGGTTGCTCAGCCAGGCTTCATAGTCCTTCCGCTGGATTATCCGGTTGAGCCCCTCTATAAAGGTCCGGATGTCGATGAAAGTGGCCGTTTTCTGCTCCACCGTCACTGATGCCGGATCGAAGGCCGGCTTTACGATGGGATCCTGGGCCGGCGGTGGGGGCGGCGGAGGAGGGGGCGGTGGTTGAGGCACTACCATGGGGGCCTGGGGCTCCGGAGGGGGACTAGGCTGGACGACGGGCGTGCCCGCGCAGGAGGTCCAGAGGAGCGCAAGGGCCAAGGCCCCGAAAAGGGTTACATGTCTCCGCAACATAGTCCTAGCATAGTACGGAGTGACACTATTGTCAAAAGCGGCTTGAAGGCCCGGCGGCGATTTTTATTGAAGGGGCTTTGAGTTTCGTGTATTATGATGCATTCATTGAATTAGGCGGAGGAGATCATGCTGGCGGTCGTCTAGTCCGTCGCGCCCTGATCTGGATGAGGTAGCCATGAAGGACATCGTTGCGCTCCATCGTGCGGAATACGAAGGCTCTCCAGATGTGGTTGCCGCGGCCCCGGGCGTTGTCAAGATGCTTGGGGAACAGACGGAAGCCTCGGATGGCCTCGTGCTCGCCGCCGCTCTCTCCTTCGATATTCGGGTAGCCGTCTCGTTTCGCCGGGACTCGTCCCTTCGCTTTTTTGCCGCCGACCTTGGGGAAAGGAAGCGCACCAGCCTCGGGAACCTGAAGTTCAAACGGGAGGACCGCTGGGCGAATTATACGAAATCGATCCTCGATGGCCTCTTCAAGTCCGGAGTGGCGCCCAAGGGCGTCAATGTCACCATTTCCGGGGATATTCCCACCGGCGTCAGCCTGGCGTCCTCGGCTGCCCTGGGTCTGGCCTCGGCCCTGGCCCTCAAGGAGCTCTTTGGCCTCTCCCTGAGGCCGGAGGAGCTTGTCGAGCTCTGCCGGAAGGCTGAGACCGATTTCATGGGCAAGACCTCGGCCCTCTACGACAGCATGACCTCGGCTCTGGCCACCCCCAATTCCATCTCCATTGTGGATTTGCGGAGCGGCCGCAGGCGCTCCCTTCCCTTTGTGGACGGGGACTATGCGGTGATCCTCACGGACTCCAAGGTTCCAAGGCTTTCGGTGGACGCCGAGCTCAGGCAAAGGGACGAGGACTGCAAAAAGTGCCTGGCCCTGATCGCCAAGGGCTCCCGCCGGACCCTGAGGGACCTGAGCCCCGACGAGATAGATGAGCTGATGGGGGTCCTGCCCGAGAGTGTGCGGCGCCGCTGCCTCCATGTCGTCGAGGAGGGGCTCCGGGTCCTGGAGGCCGAGGACGCCCTCGCCGAGGGGGATGCCGCCGCCTTTGGACGGGTTATCAACAAGTCCCATACTTCCTTGAGAAACCTCTACGAGGTCTCCTGTCCCGAGGTGGACTGGCTCGCCAAGCGGGCTGTGGAGATCGATGGGGTACTCTGCTCCCGGCTTACCGGGAAGGGCTTTGGCGGCTGCACGGTGACTATCATGAAGCGGGAAGCCGTCGGGGAATACAAAAAGCGCCTGGAGGACTATGAGCGGATCTTTGGCTTCCGGGCCGTGATCCATGAGGCCGAATTCTCTGGAGGTCTCCATATCCTCAGTTGATGCCCTCCCGCCCACTTCGATACACTCGAGGTCCAAGAAGCCTGCGGGAATGGGGAGCCGATGAACATCCTGGTGACAAATGACGACGGTATCGAGGCCGAGGGCCTCAAGGCCCTTGCCCAGACCCTGGGACGGGAGCATAAGGTCTGGATTGTAGCCCCGGACAGGGAAAGGTCGGGCGCCTCCCACTCAGTCAACCTCCACGAGCCCGGGCGCCTGGTCCGGCGAGGGGAAAGGGAATATTCCTATTCCGGCACCCCCGCCGATTGCGTGATGGTCGCCCAGCTTGGCCTCCTGGACATCCAGTTCGAGATTGTCGTGGCCGGCATCAACCGCGGGCCTAATCTAGGCACGGACATCATCTATTCCGGCACCTGCTCCGCCGCCCGCCAGGCTGCCCTCCACCGCATGCCGGGGATAGCCGTATCCTGCGCCTCCCGGCGGGGGCCTTTTGTCTATGGGGCCGCGGCGGGCTTTGTCCTCCGGAATCTCAAGGCCCTCGTGGGGCACTGCTCCGAGTCGGTCTTTGTCAACGTCAACGCCCCCAGCGTCGAGCGGGAGGACCTTGAGGGGGTTTGGGCTAGTCCCTGCCGCCGGCATTACCACGATACGATCAGGCCCGAGGCGGTCTCGGACAGGGAGTATCTCTGCCACCTCGATTCGGGAGAGGTGGAGTCCCTAGGGGATGAGGGCTCGGATGAGGCCATCACCCGGGCCGGGCGCATAGCCGTCACGGCCCTCCTCGTGCACCCCCAGGCCAGGGCCAACACCATGGCAGGAGAGCTTTTCCGCTAGGAGGGAAAGATGGAGCCCGAGCTTATCGAAGCCACTCGCCTCTATGCCTCCCGGGATTGGCAAGGCACCCTGGATGCCCTGGATGGGGTGGATTCCACTGATAAGAACCACCTCGATCTGGCCTACCTCCTTGGCCTTTGCCATGCCCGTCTAGGCGACTGGGATGAGGCCCTGCTTTTCCTCGAGCAAGTCGTGACAGCCTCCGACGATTTTATGCGGGTCAGCCAATGCCGCCTGAGCCTGGCCTATGTCTATTCCCGGACGGGAAGGGCGCGCCTGGCCGAGTATGAGCTCGACCGCCTCCTCAAGTCCGGCTTCCGTTCTGCCCAGGTGCTCTGTGCCCTAGGCCATCTAGCCTGGACCCAGGGCCAGGCCGAGCTGGCGGAGCGCAATTATATGGAGGCCCTCGGCCTCGATCCGGAATGCGCCACCGCCCTCAACGGCCTTGGCTATGTCCTCGCCTCGGGAGGCAAGGATACGGCCCGGGCCCTGACCTGCTGCCGGAAGGCCGTCGATGCCCACCCCCAGAACCCTGCCTACCTCGATTCCCTGGCCTGGGCCTATTTCCGGCTGGGCTTTGGCGAGGAAGCCAAGGATTACCTTCGAAGAGCCCTCGCCCTGGCCCCCCAGGAAGAGGAAATTCGCGAACATGCCTCGGTGATGGGCCTTGACCTGCCGGCCCTCGCAACGGAGTACGGGATATGAGAAAGTTCGCTATCCTAGCCATGCTCGCCCTTTATCTCGTCGGGGTACTGCCTCTTTCCGCCCAATGGCGGGCCGAGTTCACGACCCCCGGCGGAGCCGAGGAATTCCGGCTGGGTGTCGAGGCTTACCAGAAAGGACGCTTTTCCGAGGCCATCCTCCTGCTTGAAAAGGCTTTGGCCTTCGAGGGGCGCCAGGAGCTGGCCAGCTATTGGCTAGGAAGGGCCTACCTGAAATCCGGCTATGTGGCCACCGCCCTGCGGGTTTGGTCTTCCCTGGCCGCCCAGGCTTCGGCGCCTCCCTTTTTAAGATCCAAGATCGAGGGCCTTGAGGGCAGCCAGAACCTGAGTCCCGGCGGGGGGGAAACGAATTTTATCGAGATAGCCCGCTTTGAGGGTAGCCGAGGCAAGACAGTCTATTTCTCCCGTCCCTCGGCTATCCTGCCCAGGTCGGACGGTTCCTTGTATGTCGTTGCCCAGGGCACCAATGAAGTCCTCCTCCTGGATCCCAATGGCGTGATCCGGGAGAGACAGAAGGGCGGTTTCCAAGGATTGGATCGACCCTTTGGCATAGCCTCCCTGCCCGACGGCAGCCTCTTTGTCACCGAGTTCAACGGCGACCGCATCAGCCGCATGGGTTCAGCCAAGGCCCTGACCTTTGGGTCCAAGGGCAGAGGGGAGGGCCAGCTCCTAGGCCCCCAGTATGTGGCCTGCGATGACCAGGGCTATCTCTATGTCTGCGACTATGGCAATGCCAGGATTGTAAAGTTCGATCCGGAAGGGAACTACGTCCTTTCCTTTGGGGGGCCCTCGGGGAGCTTCCCCGGCTTTGTGGGCCCTGGAGGCATCGTTATCCAGGACGGGAGCCTTTTTGCGGCCGACTCCTTCAGAAAGGCGATCTACACCTTTGATCTTTCGGGCAACTATATCGCCACCCTAGGGGAGGGCCTCCTTCATTATCCAGAAGGGCTTTCCCTCTGGAGGCAGGGCCGGGACCTCCTTGTCGCGGACACGGACAGGATCGTTTCCCTCAATATCGAAACCGAGACAGCCACCGTCGTCTATCAGTCCCCGGACAGGAAAGCCCGAATCGTGGGAGCCGTCGCGGACCGGAACGGGGGCATCTTGGCCTGCGATTTTGATGCCTCGGCCGTCCTGGTTCTGGCCGGGCCGGGCCAGCTTGCCGCGGGTCTCGACGTGGAGATCGAGAGGGTGATGGCCGATGCCTTCCCGAGGGTCGACGTGGACGTTACCGTTCGCGACCGCTCGGGCAATCCCGTCATCGGCTTGGACCTGCCCAATTTCCACCTCTCTGAAAGGATCGTGACCAAGACTTCGACCAAGGAAAAGGGCGTCGAGGTAGAGAAAAAGACCGAAACCTTGTCACCCGTCGGAGGCTATGAGTTCCTGGGTTCCGCGGAGGGCCCCAGCCCAGTCAGACTCGTCTTCCTAGTGGATCCCTCAACCGACATGGTCAGCCAAAGATCGGCCTTCCGAAAGGCCCTGGCCGAGATAATGGGAGGCTTTCCCCCCGCCTCGCCACCGGTTTTCTCCTTGGTGACCATGGGAGCCGTGCCCAGCCTGGACGCGAAGCCCGGATCGGGGCTGGCGGAGATCTCCAAGGTAGCCATTGCCCAGGCCCGGAAGGGCGGGCGCCTCGACCTGGGAATCCGCTTTGCGGCCACGGGACTCCTCCCGACAGGTCCCCGGGACGCCATTGTGTACATGGGCACGGGAAGGATCGATCCCCAGGCCTTCGGGGCCACGACCATATCCGAGCTAAGCTCCTTTCTCAGGAATAATGGCATCCGTCTCTATGGAATCATCTTTGGGGAAGACCCGGTGGATGATTCCCTCCGTTACCTCACGGAGCAGAGCGGGGGAGGGCTCTATGCCGCCTCGAGGCCCCAAGGCCTTGGGGAAGTCCCCAAGGCCATCGCCCAGGTCCCTAGCGGTCGCTATAGGCTTCGCTTCCTTTCCAAGGCGGATTCAGGCTTTGGGGAAAGCTACCTAGGGCTATCGGTCGAGGCCTATCTCTATAAAAAAAGCGGAAGGGACGAGGCCGGCTACTTTGGCCCCCGGAAATAGTCCAAAGCTTTGGGATGGGCGTCAAAGATGCCCTTGACGCCTTTCCCCCGTTTTCGATATAGTGACGCCCGTCGTCAACGCCATCTTAGCTCAGTTGGTAGAGCGCGTGACTTGTAATCTCGAGGTCTCCGGTTCGATTCCGGAAGATGGCTCGGGCCTGACGCTAGGATGGTTTTTGCGCCCCATGGGGAGATTCCCGAGTGGTCAAAGGGGGCAGACTGTAAATCTGTTGGCTTACGCCTTCGAAGGTTCAAATCCTTCTCTCCCCACTCCAGCCCCCTCTCAATCCGAGAGGGGGCTTTTATATGCTGGAGGTCCCATGACCGAGCCTTGGTACCAGGACGGCCTTTCTTTTGCCTGCGCCCGTTGTTCGGGCTGTTGCCGGGGCGGGCCAGGCTATGTATTCCTGGCCAAGGAGGACCTGCGCCGCCTCCTAAATCGGCTTTCCCTTGATTTTCCCACCTTTTTCAGGAGATATTGTACCCTGGTGAACATCGGGACCGGCTGGGCCCTTAGCCTCGGGGAAAGACGAAACTACGATTGTGTGTTTTGGTCAGACCAGGGTTGCTCAGTCTATGAGGACCGGCCGGTCCAATGCTCGACCTACCCGTTCTGGTCCTCCATCATGGAGAGCAGGAAGTCCTGGCAGGCTGCCGGGGACGATTGTCCAGGTATTGGCCGGGGAGAGCTTCGCTCGCCCGAATATATCGAAAAGCGCCTTGGGGAGCGTCGGGATGCCGGGACTATTGTCCTGGATGACAACGCGGCCCGAAGCCCGGAGAGCATCGATGCGGATACGCTTCTGGGGAGTTAGGGGTTCGGTTCCGAGTCCCCTCATGCCGGCGAAGATACGCAGCAAGATTTCCTCCGTGGCCCAGCGCTTTGCCGAGCGCGACCTGGAAAGCCAGGAGGCCCGGGAGCTATTCCTCTCGGCCCTTCCGGAGTACCTCTTTTCCAGCGTCGGGGGCAATACCGCCTGCGTGGAGCTCCTGACCGGGGAGAGCGACCACATCATCTTTGATGCCGGCACCGGCATTCGAGAGCTCGGCATGGAGATGGCAAGCCAAAAAAAGCCAGCCCGGACCCATCTGTTCTTTTCCCACTTCCATTGGGACCATATCCAGGGCCTGCCCTTCTTTGCCCCCGCCTTCGATCCCCGCAACGAGATAGACTTCTACAGCCCGGTCAAGGACTTCCGGCGCATCCTCGAAGACCAGATGCGGGAGCCCTATTTCCCTATAACAATGGACACTATGGCCGCCACCAAGCGGTTTACCGTCCTCACCGGGAGCGCCGTGGACCTGGGGGGGGTGGAGATCCGCTACCGGGCCATGAACCATCCTGGGGGCTGCTACAGCTACCGGGTAGAGGAAAAGGGCAAGAAGGTCATCTACTCGACGGATACCGAGCTCAGGGCCGAGGATTTTGAAAAGAATCCCGAGAACACCGCCTATTTTGCCGGAGTCGATGTCCTGGTCATCGATACCCAATACACCCTGGGCGAGGCTATCGAGAAGTACAATTGGGGCCACTCCTCCTTTAGCCTTGCCGCGGATTTTGCGGTCAACTGGGGCATCAAGAAACTAATCCTCTTTCATCACGATCCGGCCTACTCGGATCGGAAGATCTACTCGATACTCCAGAATGCCGCTTGGTATATTGAGCATCTCGAGGGGCGAGGCATCGAGGTGACCTTGGCCAGGGAAGGCCTGGAGCTAGAAGTCTAGCCAATGAAGGATTTTACCCTCGAGCTGGACCTTTTAGGTGCCCTGACCCTGTTTAATCTCCTCCAGGATGCGGCCCAGCGGGGATATGCCCAGGGCCAGGCCGATCTGGAAGATCTCGAAGCCAAGGTGCGCCTCTTTCTCTATGACGAGCTCTCCATAGAAGAGATGGAGAATCCCCGGAGTCTTCAAGCCAGACTTCAGGCTGAGCGGGAACAAAGAAAGGCCAGGTTATGAAGAAACGCCCAAGATCCGCTGCGGCGACCGCCATACGAATACTCATCCTCATCCTTGTCCTGGGCCTTGTGGGGCTTGGCTTGGGTGTCTATTCCCTAGCCAGGGCCCCCCTTGGCATTCCCGAAGCGGGAATCCTTGTCACGGTCGAGCCGGGGGCTTCGACCAAGACCATCTCCGAGGAGCTCGGCCGGGAAGGGGGGCTGCGCTCGGCCATAGTGTTCCGGGTCCTGGCCCGGGCCCTGGGCCAGGAGGCCAAGCTCAAGGCCGGAACTTACCGGGTCCTGCCCGGGATGGGCAGCCTGGCCGTGCTTGAGCTTATTGTGTCGGGAAAGCAGGCCTTGGTCCGGGCAACCGTCCCCGAGGGCTTTACCCTTAAGCAGACCGCCGCCCTCATGGAAAAGCTTAACATAGCCTCGGCGGACTCGGTCCTGGCCGCCGCCCGGGACGAGGGACTCCGGACGTCCCTGGGAATAACCGCGCCAAGCCTCGAGGGCTACCTTTTCCCAGACACCTATTTTTTCCCCAATAATTATCCCGCCCCGGACCTCGTCCGGGCTATGGTTGGCGCCTTTAGGGAAAAAGTCGGGGCCGCCCTGCCCGAGACCCTTACCATGGCGCCGGCCCTGTTTCAGGAAAAGCTGATATTGGCCTCCATTGTGGAGAGGGAGTACCGTGTGCCGGAAGAGGCCCCCCTTATGGCCTCGGTCTTTAGCAATCGGCTAAGGATCAAGATGGCCCTCCAGTCCTGCGCCACCGTGGTGTACGTGATAACCGAGCTCCAGGGCAAGCCCCACCCCGAACGGATCTTTGACCGGGACTTGGCGATCAAGGACCCCTATAATACCTATGCCCAGAGGGGCCTTCCTCCGGGTCCCATCTGCAGCCCTGGCCTTACGGCCCTAAGGTCGGCCTTCCGCCCAGCCGCCACGGGCTACCTGTATTTCCGCCTTGTAGACGCCGATGCCGGCCGCCACCATTTTTCCGTGAGCCTTGAGGAGCACCGGAGCGCGGCGGATCTTATCGTAAAGAAGGTCGGGGGCTGATGGGCCGCATTCCCGAGGCTACGATCAGGGCTATCCTTGACCGGACCGACATAGTCACCGTAATAGGGGATTTTGTCAGGCTCGAGCGTCGGGGAAGCCGCTATCTGGGTCTCTGTCCCTTCCATGGAGAAAAGACCCCCTCGTTTAATGTGGACAAGGAAAAGGGCCTTTTTTACTGTTTCGGCTGCCAAAAGGGTGGGGACACGGTCAAGTTCCTCATGGAATACGAAAAGCTCAGCTATCGGGAAGCCTTGGAAGAGCTGGCCCAAAAAGCCGGAGTGCCGATAGAGCTGGAGGAAGAGGTATCGGAGGAGGAAAAGCAGCGCCGCTCCCTCAAGGAGATGAACGAGCGCCTTGTGGAAACCTTCCACTGGCTGCTTCTCAACCATCCTGCGGCGGCCAACGCCTGTTCGGTTTTGGAAAGGCGGGCGATACCGGAGGCTGTCCGGGACGGCTTTCGCCTAGGCTACAGCCTGCCGAGCCGACGCTGGCTTTACGATTTTCTCCAAAAGAAGGGATATTCCGGGGAGTTCCTTGCCCGGTCGGGGCTCTTTTCCCAAAACCACCCGGATTTTCCCCTCTTTGCGGACCGGCTTATGTTCCCCATCGCCTCCTCCCGGGGAGAGATCATAGGCTTTGGCGGCCGCCTACTCGAGGGTGAAGGCCCTAAGTACATAAATAGTCCCGATACAGCCCTCTTTCGCAAGCAGGACAATCTATTTGCCCTGGACAAGGCTATCCCGGCCCTTAAAAAAGAGGGAGCCGCCCTTATCTGCGAGGGCTACATGGATGCCCTCTCCTTCCATGTAGCCGGGGTGGGGATAGCCGTAGCCCCCCTCGGCACGGCTTTCACGGAAGGCCAGGCCCGCCTATTGAAGCGTTGGGTCCAAAGGGTCTACCTGGCCTTTGACGCGGACCAGGCCGGGCAAAAGGCCGCCGAGAAGGCGACTATCCTTGCCGCAAGCGCCGGCCTCGAGGCAAAAGTGGTTATTTTGCCCGGCGGAAAGGACGCTTCAGAAATTCTAGAAAAAGAGGGAGGGGGGTCGTTGCAAAAGGTGCGGGATTTAGCTATAAATGGAGACGAATTTCTCGTACAAAGGGCGAGGTCGCTTTATGATATTGGCAGTGTCGAAGGAAAAGCCAAGGCGACTTCGTTTTTGTATCCCTATATCAACGCTCTGGACTCAGAGGTAAAAAAGGATGCCTTTATCGAGCTAGCATCCCGGGGACTTCATGCGGAGGCACGGTCTTTCAGGGCGGATTACGAGGATGCGAAGCGGGGAATACCCGCCCGAAGGGCAGAAAAGCCTGCCCAAGGCCAGGATAGGCCCCTGGTCCGCAGCCCCGATCTTATCCTGGTTCTCGCTGTCGCCGTCAATGAGGGCGCCTTTGCGAACTTCAGGAAAGTTGTCTCCCTTGAGGAAATTGACGATCCGAGGGCAAAAGACCTATTTATTGCCCTAGAAGAGAGTTATAGAGCGGAGGAAGGTGGACTGGAGAGCCTCCTCGCGCGACTGACGGATGAGCAGCTCAGGAAGGCAGTGCTCGCCGCAGCCGTTTCCGGCGAATTCGATGAGAATGCCATCCGGTTCGTGGATGAGGGCGTGCAGAGGCTTAAGCGTAAAAGCCTTGGCGAAAAGCGCGAACTCCTGCGAGAGCGGATTGCCGAGCTGGGGTCCACGGGGGAGGGCCTCAGTGAGCTCCAGTATGAACTAATGCACCTCGACGCTGAACTGGCAAAGATGAAGGGTGAGCGGGATGAACGATCTTGAACTAGACCCGGCGATCGCGAAGCTCCTCGAGTACGCGAAAGAGAAAAAGTCGATAAGTTTTGACGAGTTATCAGATTTCCTCCCCGAAGCTGTCCTCAATTCGGACAAGATCGATGGAATTCTCGCCCTCCTGGAAGCCAACAACATCCAGCTCGAGGAAGAGGAGATCCTGGTCGAGGATGAGGCGTCGGTCAAGGAAGAGACGGAAAAGAAGCGCCTTGTCTACAACGACAAGGAATCCTCCGTCGATGATCCGATCCGCCTTTACCTGCGCGAGATCGGCAAGGAAAACCTCCTCACGGCCGAGCAGGAAGTCGAGCTCTCCAAGCAGATGGAGGAGGGCGAGAACATCATCAAGGGCATCATCAAGAAAAGTGGTGTCCTTATCTCGGAGTTCAACGCCATCGCCGTCAAGGCTACCCGCCGGGAGGCCAAGGACGCCTCCCTCCAGCGCAAGGAAAATACCGAGAAGATCGCCGAAAGGCGCAGGCTCAACCAGTTCTACAAGGACGTGATCCGGGATTGCTTTGGGGATCTCAAGGATTACATGGAGCACAAGCGCAAGATCATCGCTAGAGGGGCCGACCTCTTCGAGGATACCGAGCTTGACACCAAGAGGGCTGCCCTGCTTGAGAAGCTCCAGGACGCCGAGATCCATCCCGAGGAGATCAACACCTTCTCGGAGAAGTTTATCGTCGCCGCCAAGAAGATCCGGAAATACCGTAAGGAGCAGGAGCGCCTGGAGCGCATCCTCCAGATCACCAATCTCCGGGAGCTCCGGACCCTGGGGCGCAACCTCACGGTCAAGGACAAGCGGGAAGCCATCGAGGAGACCCTCGGGCTCTCCTCGGACGAGATCAAGGAAAAGATCCGCCAGATCCAGGTGACGGAAAAGAAGCTCAAGGAGCTGGAGCTCGGCTTCGAGTCCGACGCAGACGAGATCATAGTGATGGCCAAGGAGATCAACCGCGGCCGGATCATGATGAAGAACGCCAAGGACAGGCTGATCAAGGCCAACCTCCGCCTTGTGGTGAGCATCGCCAAGAAATACACCAACCGGGGCCTCCACTTCTTCGACCTGGTGCAGGAAGGCAATATTGGCCTGATAAAGGCCGTCGAGAAATTCGAGTACCGCAAGGGATATAAGTTTTCCACCTATGCCACCTGGTGGATCCGCCAGGCCATAACCAGGTCGATCTCCGACCAGGCCAGGACGATCCGGGTTCCAGTCCACATGATCGAGCAGATCAACAAGGTGGTCCGGGAGTCCAGGCAGCTCATGCAGAAGCTGGGGCGCGAGCCCACGGACGAGGAGGTGGCCGAGCAGCTTGGCTGGCCGGTCTCAAGGGTCAAGAGCGTCAAGAATGTGGCCCGGGAGCCGATATCCCTTGAGACCCCCATCGGCGAGGATGAGGATTCCCTCCTCGGGGACTTTATCGAGGATAAGGAAGTGGAGAATCCTTCCGTCCAGACAGACTACAAGCTCCTCCAGGAGCAGATCCGGGCCGTCCTATCGACCCTGCCTCCCCGGGAGCAGGAAGTGCTGCGCATGCGTTTTGGCCTGGATGATGGCTATTCGCTCACCCTCGAGGAAGTGGGTCTCTACTTCAACGTGACCAGGGAGCGCATCCGACAGATCGAGGCCAAGGCCCTGAAGAAGCTCAGGCATTTCAAGCGAAGCCAGAAGCTCCGCGACTACATGGATCATTGATGTCGGATCTCGATGTTTTAACCCTTTTGCGAGGTGCTATATGCTGATGGAAGAAGTGTTCGACCGGCTCCGCGAATTCCAGGAGATCCTCACCAAGCGCGTCGAGATCGAGAAGGAAGTCGAGGATATCCCGAAGGCCCTCGTGGCCCAGGAAGAGCTCCTCTCCCGTCTCCGGAAGACCTATATCGAGAAGCACGAGGCCTTTGTGGCCGCCGAGGCCTTGGTCAAGGATCTTCGGGGCCAGCTGATCGAGGCTGAGGCAGCCCGGGAGGCCGCGGAAAAGCAGATGGACTCCATCTCGACCCAGAGGGAGTACGAGGCGCTCAACAAGGAGATCCGGGACGCCACCGACCGGGAGCACCAGCTCCGGAAGGACCTCCAAAAGGAGGAGCGCAACCTGGCCGAGGTCGAGGAGGCCATGCGCCGGGACGAGTCGATGATCAAGCTCCAGGAGGGCGAGATCTCCGAGAAGTCCACCAAGATCAACGCCGAGCGGGACTCCAAGGTCACCGAGATCGAGAAGCTCCGCAAGGACGAGACCAGGGTCTCCTCGGGCATAGAGAAGGATGTCATCTTCAAGTTTGAGCGCATCATCCGCTCCAAGCAAGGCAGGGGCATCGTGTCCGTCAAGGGCTATGTGTGCAACGGATGCCACATGATCCTGCCTGCCCAGTTTGTCAACGAGGTGAGGTCGGGCAACCGCATCATCTTCTGCCCCTATTGCTCCCGCATCCTCTACTACGAGGAGTCTGATGATGAGGGCGGAGACCAGCTCTTCGTCGACATCGAGGCCGGATCCCTTTCCGACCTGGAGGACTACTCCGAAGAGGGCGAGGATGACGGGGATGACGATGGCTTTGAGGATGGGGACAAGGATTCGTCCATGGACGACTCCGAGGAATAGTTTTTTATAAGGACGGGCTGGGCCGCCGTCCCCGGCGCGGGCATGCCGCGCGCCGGGGGAGGAAAGTCCGGGCTCATTAGGGCGCAACGCCGGGTAACACCCGGGCGCGGAACGGCAAGCCGGCCGCAAGGACGGTACCCCGGCTCCGCGACAGACAGCGCAACAGAAACATACCGCAGGGGATCCTTCGGGATCCCCTGTAAGGGTGAAATGGCGGGGTAAGAGCCCACCGCGTCGCCGGCGACGGCGACGGCAACTGCAAGCCTCGTTGCGAGCAAGACCAAGCAGCGAAGAGTTGCTCGCTCAGCGTGGAAACACGCAATTCGCGGGTAGGTCGCGTTGAAGCCCTGGGGCAACCCAGGGACAAGATAGATGGCGGCTGCCCCGCAAGGGGTACAAAACCCGGCTTATAGGCCCGTCCTTTTTTATTGTCCTCCGGCGCAAAGGCCCCTGTCGATTGACGGGGGCCTTTGCGTCATGGTACAAGTTAGCCAGGCGCGATGGAGCGCCAGCCACAGCCATGATTAAGTTCCTTTCGAGGCTCCACACCACCCCCACGAGCAGCTATCTCATGAAGCGGCGGCGGCGGCGAATCCTGATTGGGGCACTGGTTCTCGTGGGAATAGCCGGAGCGGTCCTGCTCCTGACCCTCTATTCGAATGGGACCTTGCTGGGTGGCAGGTCCGGGGGCAAGGCGGTTTCCAAAAGCCTGATCCTGCGGGATTGGGAGGCCAAGGCCTGGGACAAAGTTTTGGCCGATTCCACGGCCTCCTTGCAGGCATCCCCCTTGGATGATTTTTATCTGGCTTTCTCTGGCCTGGCGGCTTTCTACAAGGGTTCAGAGTTGCCCGACGGTGAGGAGAGGGCTGCCCTTATGGACAGGGCCGTCATTTCCCTGAGGAAGGCCTTGGTTGTGGCGTCCCGCTCGGGCACACGCAAGCTTCCCCGGGCGGAACTGGAATATGTGCTGGGCAAGGCCTGCTATTTTAAGGGCCCGGCTTACCTGGATGAGACCGCCCATTGGCTCGAGGCTTCCATCAAGGATGGCTACATAGCCGAAGATAGCCGCGAATACCTTGCGGTGGCCTATGCGGGCCTGGGGGACCTGGATAAGGCCCTCGCCAATTTCGATTCGGCCCTGGCCCGAAAGAAGAGCGATCTTCTCCTCATAGCCGCCGGCAAGGCCTATCTGGACGCGGGCAAGGATGCCAGGGCGGAAGCCCTCCTCCTCGAGGCGCTCGCCTCAAGCGGGGATGTCCTGGCCAGGGAGAAATGCCGCTTTCTCCTAGCCTCGATCTACGACGGCCGCGGAGAGGCCCAGAAGGCCCAGGCCCAGGTCGAGCTTGTCATCTCGGAAAACGCCGACTCCGCCGAGGCGCACTATCGCCTCGGCCTAATATTTCAAAAAACGGGTGATCCCATAAAGGCTCGCTCGGAGTGGCGGAGGGCCGTATCGATAGACCCCATGCATGCCGCGGCGCGACAAAAACTGACGGAAAAGCTTTAAGGCTACGGAGGTATCCCATGGCTCTGCGCTCCCTATTTGATTACTTTTCCCTCGATATCGGCATCGACCTTGGCACCTGCAATACGCTCATCTATGTCAGGGGTAAGGGAATCGTCATCAACGAGCCCTCGGTCGTGGCCGTCGAGCGCGGGACCAACAAGGTCGTGGCCGTAGGCGCGGAGGCCAAGAGGATGCTCTGGAAAGTCCCCGGGGACATCATAGCCAAGCGGCCCCTGAGGGACGGCGTGATCGCAGACCCTGACATGACCGAGAAGATGATCAAGTACTTTATCCAGAAAGTCATAGCCAAGCGCTGGTTCGTCAAGCCCCGAATGGTCATTGGAGTGCCCTCCTGCATCACCAAGGTCGAGGAGAACGCCGTTGTGGACTCGGCTTACAAGGCCGGAGCCCGCTACGTGAAGGTCATAGCCGAGTCCCTGGCGGCGGCCATAGGCGCGGACATCCCGATATCCGAGCCCGCGGGCCACATGATCTGCGATATCGGCGGCGGAACGAGCGAGATCTCCGTCATATCCCTCAAGGGCATGGTCGTCACCAACGCCATCCGGGTCGGGGGCGATGAGTTTGACGAGGCCATCATCAAGCATATCCGGAACGTCCACAACCTCATCATCGGGGAGCAGACCGCCGAGCGCCTCAAGATCGAGATTGGCAACGCCAGCCCGGACAAGATCATCGAGAAGGTGGAGATCAAGGGCACTGACGCCATCACGGGCCTTCCCCGGAGGCTGGAGATAGACTCCGTCGAAGTCAGGGAGGCCCTCCAGGAGCCTGTCACCCAGATTGTCGAGGAGATCAAGAAGACCCTTGGCCAGACCCCGCCCGAGCTGGCCGCCGACATCATGGAGCGCGGCATTGTCATGGCCGGCGGTGGTTCCCTTCTCAAGGGCCTGCCCAAGCTCGTGGCCAAAGAGACCGGTGTCCCCGTCATCCTCGCCGAGCGGCCCCTGGAGTGCGTGGCCCTAGGCGCAGGCAAGTACTTTGAGACCATGCGAAGCACCGACGGCTCCCAGTCGGTCTACGACAGCCTGAACATCTAGCGGCCGCCGCCCATGTCGGAAATCCGCTTGCGGAAGAACGCGGAACGAGCCCGGAGGGCCGTGCCTCTGGTCCTCCTCATCTCGAGCCTCCTCATGCTGACTATCAGCACGAGGAGCCTCGAGGGCCTTCCCAAGAAGGTGGGGGTGAGCTTCTTTGGCTTTTTCCAGAAAGGTTTTAGCGCCATAGGGCAGTTTGCGTCCTCCAGCCTTTCTTCCATAACCGAGCTCAGGCAGCTCAGGCGGGACTACGACGAGCTTGTGAAAAAGCTTGAGGGCTATGCCAACGTGGAAAGGGGCAATGCCGAGCTGGCTAGGGAAAACGAGAGGCTCAAGGCCCAGCTCGGCTTTTCGGCCCAGCTCAGCTACGAGCGCATACCGGTGCGCGTGATAGCCAAGGATCCGGAGAACATCTATTCGACCCTCGTGGTCAACAAGGGCGTCGAATCGGGCATACGCAAGAACATGCCCGTCGTGGCCTTCCAGGATGGGGTCGAGGGCCTGGTGGGCCGGGTAGTCGAGGTGGGCCGGGGCTCGAGCATTGTCGTGCCCCTCTACGATTCCTCCTCCTACATCGCCTCCCGGCTTGCGACAAGCCGCTATGAGGGCCTCGTGACGGGCAAGGGCAGCTCCGACGAGCCCATCGTGATGAAGTTCGTCAAGAAAAGGGCCAAGGAAGAGATCCAGTTTGGGGACCTTGTCGTGACCTCGGGCTATGAAAGTGTCTATCCTCCGGAGATATCGATAGGCCGGGTGGCCAAGATCCGTTCCCTCGAATACCAGACTTCCATAGAGGTGGACCTCGATCCCGTCCTGGATTTTTCGAGAATCGAATACCTTTTTGTGATCAAGGCTAACTCGGGCCCGGGCGCCGACCTCCTGGCCGTGCCGGGAGGCAAGTGATGATCCGCACGATCCTGTTCTCGTCCATCCTCCTCATCCTGTCGGGCCTGGTGCAGTCGACCTGGTTTGGGGCGATCTCCATCTTTGGCGCCATTCCCGACCTTTCCCTGATCATCCTCCTCTGGATAGCCTACAAGAACGGACCCGTGGAGGGACCTGTATCGGGCTTTATCGCGGGCTTCGCGGAGGACTGCATCTCCGCCTCTCCCTTGGGCTTCCATGCCTTTGTAAAGACCTTTGTGGCGGCCCTAGCGAGCCTCCTCCACGGCTCCTTCTTTATCGACCGGGTATTTCTTCCCTTTGTGATGGGGGTCCTTGCGACGGTGCTCAAGGCCCTTGGGGCCGGCTTCCTTGTCCTCCTCTTTGGCGTAAAGATGCAGACCTATAACTTCCTGGACCGGGTCCTCTGGGTGGAGGCCGCCTACAACGGCCTCATCGCCCCCTTCGTATTCCTCCTCCTGGGGCTGCTCCGCAAGCTCCTGGTCACCCAA
>JAKPBN010000138.1 GCA_029778945.1 Spirochaetota bacterium | reverse complement strand
CTTTCCTCATAACTATGAAGAAAGAGCTCTATGTCTGCAACACCGACGAGGCGGGCATCAAGGGCGGCTCGGCCCATATCGAGGCCGTCAAGGCCCGGGCCGCCGCCGAGGGCTCCGAGGCCGTGGTGATCTGCGGCAAGTTCGAGGCCGAGCTCGCGGACCTCGGAAGCGAGGAGGAGCGGGTCGAGTTCCTCTCTGAGCTGGGCCTCGCGGAGTCCGGCCTCGCGACCCTCGCCCACGCGACCTACCGCATCCTGGGCCTAAGGACCTTCTTCACCGCGGGGGAGGACGAGTGCCGGGCCTGGACTATCCGGGCCGGGGACAAGGCTCCCCAGGCCGCGGGGGTCATCCACACCGATTTTGAGAAGGGCTTTATCAAGGCCGAGGTCTATTCCTACACCGATCTGGTGGCCCTGGGCTCGGAGAAGGCCATCAAGGAAGCCGGCAAGCTCCGCCAGGAAGGGCGGGAGTACGTCGTCGCCGATGGGGATGTGATGTTCTTCAAGTTTAACGTCTAGAGAAACAGTCCCGGGCGGCGGCCCTCCAGCCGGAAAAGCGTCCTTCATCCTGGACAGGCCGGGGCCAAGGGGCGAGACTCGGGGGCAGAGGTTTTCATGGACGATAGTCTTGCCGACCTGCGCGCCCGGCTGTATGCCTGCATCCTCGAGGCCCGGCGGGCCGATGCCTCGGCCTTGCTGGCCGAGGCGGCCTTGGCCCGGGGCTTTAACCGCACCGTCCTCGAGGTGCTCGAGCCGACCCTAAGGCTTACCGGGGAGCGCTGGAACCTGGACAAGGTCTCCCTGGCCCAGGCCTATGTCGCCGGCAAGGTGGCCGAGGACTTCCTTGGCCGGGTCTCTGAGGAGGCCCTGGCCCTGCCCGGCCAGGGCCGGCCCGACCGGGGAACGGCCGTCCTGGGCAACGCCGAGGATGACTACCACGGCCTCGGGCGGCGCATGGTGGCCTCCTTTCTCCGGGTCGAGGGCTGGAGGGTCGAGGACCTCGGGAACGATGTCGACCCTTCGGCCATGGTGGACGCCGCCGTGGCCCACGGCGCCCAGGTGATCGGCGTCTCCGCGATGATGCTCACGAATGCCCGCAACATCCTCAAGGTCCGGCGGGAGCTGGACCGGCGGGGACTCTCCGGGAGGATCAAGCTCGCGGTGGGGGGGGCTGTCTTTGCCATGAGGCCCGAGCTCGTCTCCGAGGTGGGAGGCGATGGCACCGCGGCCACGGCCATGGATGCACCGGCCCTCTTCTCGAGCCTCTATGACCTCACGAGGGATGCCTCATGACCAGCTCCCTCCAGAGGATCGGGGCCGCCCTCCAGGGGGAATTCTCGGATCGGCCCCCCTTTACCCTCGTCCTCTCCCTCTACGGGGCGCGCCTCACCGGCGCAAGACCCGAGGCCTACTACAGCGATCCCGGCCTCTATCTCGCAGGCCAGGAGGCCGTGGCGGCCCGGTTCTCCCCGGACATCATCTTTGGCCCCTTTGCCCTCGCCCTTGAGGCCCAGGCCTGGGGGGCCGAGCTGGCCTGGAGCCCCCAGGCTCCGCCCAATGTGCGGCGGCCCCGGCGCGGGGGCGGCGAGGCCTTTCTCTCCATGGATCCCCCCAGGATCGCGGGGGACCCTGGCCTGGGCTACCTTGTCCAGGGCCTGGCGAGGCTTGTGGACCGGATGGGCCAGGAGCGTCCCATCGCGGGCATCCTGACCGCCCCGGTTGACCTTCCCGCCCTGGTCCTTGGCATCGACGCCTGGATGGAGATCCTCCTCTTCCAGCCCGAGCTGGCCCAAAGGCTCCTCGACCTTTCCATCGAGCACTGTGTCGCCCTGTCCCAGGCCTATTTTGAGGCCGGGGCCGCCTTTGTGGCCACGCCGGTCATGTTCGCCAACCCGAGGATCCTAAACTCCGAGCTCGTGGAGTCCCTAACCCTCCCCGTCCTGGCCAAGGCCTTTGGGAGGGCCGGGGGCCCCGTGGTCTTCCACCACGGGGCGAATCGCATCGAGGACTACCTAGGCCTCTATCGGGACCTCCCGGGGGTGGCGGGCTTTGTCCTCGACGAGGGGGATGACCTGGACCGGGCAAGGGAGATCCTTGGCCCTGGCTCCCTTATCCTGGGCGGCTTCTCCGGGCCCCTCATGGAAAGCCGGAGCCCCGGGCGCGTCACTGAGCTCGCCCGCAAGGTCCTGGGGAGCCGCGCCTCGGATCCACGCTTTATCCTCTCCTCCTGCGCCGCCGATGTGCCCTGGGGAGCCAGCCCGGAGACTATCGAGGCCGTCGGCGCCGCCGCCGGCTTAAGGCTATGAGGGCTAGCGCCCCAGTCGAGCTCCTGGGCTGCGGGATCTTCGCCCGGGAATTCGGGCAGCTTCCCGCGGCCCTCTCCTCACGCTTTAGGCCCCACTTCCTGGATTCCATGCTCCATATGCGGCCTGAGGCCCTGGACCTGGCCATCTCGGCCCGTCTCAAGGAGGAGGCCGGCCCCCTGGCCATCCTCTACGGCGACTGCTGCCCCCACATGCGGGAGCTCTCCGGTGGAGGCGGCCGATGCCGGACCGAGGGCTGCAACTGCATCGAGATAGCCCTTGGCTCCGCGCGCTACCGGGAGCTCCGGCGCGAGCGGTGCTTTTTTTTCATGCCCGAGTGGGTCGGCCGCTGGGAGGAGATCTTTGCCGTTGAGCTGGGCCTGGGCGACCCTGAGCTGGCCCGGGCCTTCATGCAGGACGAGATGAGGCGCATC
>JAKPBN010000279.1 GCA_029778945.1 Spirochaetota bacterium | reverse complement strand
CCGATCTTCATGCGGATCTGGTTGATGAAGACCAGGATGGTCTTGGACTTGGAGAGGGTGCCCGTGAGCTTGCGGAGGGCCTGGCTCATGAGACGGGCCTGGAGGCCGACATGGGCATCCCCCATGTCCCCGTCGATCTCGGCCTGGGGGGTCAGGGCGGCCACGGAGTCGATGACGATTATGTCCACGGCCCCCGAGCGGGTCAGGGACTCGGCTATCTCCAGGGCCTGCTCGCCGTTGTCCGGCTGGGAGACCCAGAGCTCGTCAATGTTGACCCCGAGGTTTTTGGCATAGACCGGATCGAGGGCGTGCTCGGCGTCGATAAAGGCGGCGATGCCCCCCTTTTTCTGGGCCTCCGCGATGGCATGGAGGGCCAGGGTGGTCTTGCCGGAGGACTCGGGCCCGTAGATCTCGATCACCCGGCCCCGGGGATAGCCGCCCACCCCTAGGGCCTCGTCCAGGAGGATGGAGCCCGAGGGAATGCACTCGATCTTGCCCCGGGTCTCATTGGAGCCGAGCTTCATGAGGGAGCCCTGGCCAAACTGCTTTTCTATCTGGAGGCGGGCGGCCTCGAGGGCCTTGTTCTTCTCTTCAGACTCACCGCGATTGAATACCTGGGTCTCGGGTTTCTTGATGGTTGCCATGTTTCCTCCGCAAGCGAATACGCCACCGCCCCTCAGGGGCGATTGAGGGAGCCGGAACTACTATACACGCGGGAAGGCTTTCAGGGAAAGGGCTTTTCCTCTCAACCCTTTCGGAAAATCTCCATGGGCGGGAGGCGGGAAGCCCTCCTGGCGGGGATCAGGGAAGCTAGGCCGCAGAGGACGAGGCTTGCGGCCCCAATGGCCAGGATCCCGCCAAGGCTGATATCCACGGGAATTTTCTCGAGGTAATAGGCCGGATTCAGGAGCCGCAAGGGACTGGGGTCGGGGCGGCCCCCGAGCAAGGCTCCCAGGCGGAGGGCGAGGCCCAGGAGGTATTCCAGGGCCGAGAGGAGGGGATTGATGAGGAGGGAGAGGCCCGTGCCGAGGGCAAGGCCGAGGACAGTTCCGAGCCCGCCGGTGATCAGGCCCGCGCTCACAAAGACAAGGCCTATCTGCCGGGCGCCGGTCCCGGAGCTCCGCAATATCGCGATATCCTTGCGCCTCTCCAGGACGAGGGTGACCAGGGAGCCTCCGACGTTTACCGCCGCCACCGCTACGGCCAGGGCCATGATCAGCAGGAGGAGGGCCTTGGTTGTCGAAAAGGACCTCCAGAGATTTCTCTCGCTCTCTACCCAGGTGGACACGCCCCAGCCCTCAAAGCCGCCATTCGTGGGCGCGAGGGCCGTCCTGGGCCCTTCCTGGAGCCCCCGGAGGTCCGCATAGGGGCTTGCGGCCTTGATGCCCACAACGACCCGGCGGGAACCCGGCGCCAGAATCCTGGATCCGGCCTTGAGGGGGATCAGGGCCCAGAGGGAATCGAGCTCCTGATAGCCCGTGGAGACAATGCCTCGGACCCTGAAGGTCGAAAGCCGTGGAGAGAGGCCCTGCCCGCCCTCCCGGGAAGTCACAAGGCTCACAAGCTCTCCCACCTCGGCGCCAAGGCTGCGGGCCAAGGCCTCTCCAAGGAGGACATCGTTGTCTCTGCGGAAGGCTATGTTCCCTCCCTTGGCCTGGAGGTAGGAGAGGAAGCCCGCTTCCTCAAGGAGGCCTGGGTCCAGGGCCCGCACCAGGGCTGCCCGGGGCCTGGCCGGACGGCCATCCTTGGGACTGCCCAGGATTACCCCGGGCCCCTGAATCTCTGCCCAGGCGCCTTTTACGCCCTCTATCTTGGCCAGGGTTGCTGAGGCCGCGACTAGGTCCGGGGCGTCCAGGGAATAGGCGGGGCTGGCCTGGAGGTGATACGTGGAGGTTTCCAGGTAGCGGGAGGTAATGCCCTGGATCATTCCATTGGTGACAAAGAGGACAAGGGTCAGGGGGATGACAGACAGGGCCATTCCGGCCACGGCACCCCGAAGATAGCCCTTGCGGCCCTGGGCGCTCCCCCTCCGGCCGAGGAGGAAACGGGAGGAGACAAAGAGACTCGGCCTCCAGATCATCGGGGCCTGAGCCCACCCCCCGTGAGCTCGAGGCTCCTGTCCGCGGCATCCGCAAAATGGGGATCGTGGGTCACTAGGACGATTGTGGTCCCGTATTTTTTGGAGAGGGCAAAGACGAGGTCCCGGACCGAGGCCGCGTTGGTGGCATCCAGATTGCCCGTGGGCTCATCCGCCAGGAGGAGGGGCGGATCGTTTACCATGGCTCGGGCCAAGGCGGCCCGCTGCCTCTCTCCACCTGAGAGTTGCGAGGGAAGGTGGTGGAGACGATCCGCAAGTCCCACATCGGAGAGAAGCGACCGGGCCTTCTCAAAGGCCCGCCGGCGGGGCATTCCGGCCATGTAGGCCGGGAGGGCCACGTTTTCCAGGGCATCGAAGTCCTTGAGGAGGTAATGGGCCTGGAAGACAAAGCCCACCGTGGCGCCGCGATAGTCCGTGAGGGCCTCCTCGGCAAGGCCCGCCAGCTCGATGCCCGCGACCCTCACCGAGCCCTGGCTGGGGCGGTCAAGGCCTCCAAGGATGGACAGGAGAGTCGACTTGCCGCTTCCGCTCGGACCCATGATAGCCAGGGCTTCCCCGCGCTCGACCCGGAGCTCAAGGTCCTTGAGGATAGTCAGGTCCTCGGCCGCGCTGGCAAAGGTCTTGCCTAGGCCAAGGCATTCGATCATGGCCGGGGGCCGGGTCTCACTCATAGCGCAGGAGCTCGGCGGGGTCGAGGCCGGCAACTCGGGTCGAGGCTGCCGCGGCGGCAAGGGCCGTGGAGGCCATGGCCGCGGCGGCGACAAAGAGGATCTCTGGGAAGAGCAGCCGCACGGGGACCTCCAGGAGGTAGAAATAGCGGGGGGAGAAGACCGAGTAGTCCCCTCCGCCCTTTCCGGCGAGGAGGGAGCTCAAGG
>JAKPBN010000206.1 GCA_029778945.1 Spirochaetota bacterium | reverse complement strand
GCTTGGAGACCTAAACCCATGAACGTCCTGCCCACAATCGCCTTTGCCCTGATCCTCGCCTCCGCCGCCGTCCAGGTCTTTTTCCTCTTTGCCCGCAAGGACAAGGCCGAGGGGCTTTCCCACTGGCTCCTGGGGGCGGCGGCCATCCTCCTCGTGGTCGTGATGGTGACAAGGTCCATAGCCATGGCCTTCCCCGCCCTCACGGGCACCTTCGAGTCCCTGGTCTTCTACTCGGCCCTGGTCTGCCTGGTCTGCCTGGCCTATCGCCTCCAGAGGAAGCTTCCCTTCCTCCCCCTGGTCCAGTTCGGGGCCACGGTGATAGCCGCGGCGATCCTGGCCATAGGGACCTCGCCCATAGCCCCCAAGGAGGTCCTGGCCCCCATACCCGCCCTCCGCTCGGGCTGGCTCGCCCTCCATGTGGCCTTTTCCTTTATCGGGGAGGCCTTCTTTGTGGCCTCCTTTGTGGCCGCCCTGGCCTTCCTCCTCACCAAGGATGAGGAGAAGAAGCTCGCCTATGACCGCATCGCCTATACGGCCATAGCCGTGGGCTATCCCATCTTTGTCACCGGGGCCATGGTCTTCGGGGCGATCTGGGCCGAAAAAGCCTGGGGCCGGTGGTGGTCCTGGGACCCCAAGGAAACCTGGGCCCTGGTCACCTGCCTCGTCTACACCTTCTATCTCCACGTGCGCTTTATCCGCAAGCGAAAGGATTCCCTCCCCTCGATCGTCGCCGTCCTGGGCTTCCTCTGCACGGTCTTTACCTTCTTTGGGGTCAACTTCCTCCTCTCGGGCCTGCATAGCTACAACTAAGAGACCGGAGATGAGCAGAATGTCGGGGCTTAAGAAAAATGATTGGCCCAGTAACCATGCTTGGCATGGCTACTGGGCCTTTTAACCTATCGGCATTGCCTTATTTTCTCTGTGAAAAGACTCCGTGGTCTCCGTGTCTCCGTGCTTGCCTTTTCGATCTCGCTCTTTGCCGATTCCGGGTTCTGGGTCTAGCTTAGTTCCCTTCCTTGACGATCTCGATCTTGATCGAGTCCGCCGAGGTGGACTCGTCGAGGGCCGGGATGGTCACGGTGAGGATGCCGTTCCTGAATACGGCCTTGACGCTGGCCTGGTCAAAGCGGTCGGCGGGCACTGAGTATTCCCGGTAGTCGATGTCCTTGACGGAGAAGGTCCGGCGCTCGTAGCGCCAGTCCCGGCCGCCGGCCTGGCCTTCGGGGAGCCTGGCCTTGAGGATCATCTTGTCTCCCTTGAAGGACAAGTGCAGGCCCTTCTCGTCAAAGCCCGGGAGCATAAACTCGAAGACCAGGGCGCCCTTGGGGTCGACAAAGGTGTTGGTCCTGGGGTGATAGAAGTTGGCAAAGGGGGCTTCTTTCTCGTTGAAGCGGCAGCCAAAGCCAAAATTGCCCTCGTAGTCCCGGGGGGCGTGCTCGGCGGCCATGCCCTTCAGGTGGTCGGCAAAATCCTTGAACTGCTTCTTGAGGTTGTCAAAGTCGTTGCCAAAGAGATCGCGATAGTCCATGGTGCTTCCTCTCCGCTCCCCCTGGGGGATCGGCACCGGCCCCTTTGGGGCCCGGCAGGAAAACTAGGCCCTCCAAAAGGAGCGGCCAGGAGTCTGGTTCCGGCCCCAGAGGACCGCGATCAGGCTTCCGAGACAAAAATTACTGCCCCCAGGGCGGGGAGTCAAGGAATCCCGCCCTAGGGGGCCCTGAGGGCATCCGCCACGACCCCTTCGATATAGGCCCGCATGCCCTCCCGGCTTCTCAGGTCAAAGCCGTAGATGATCCGGGGAAAGGGCGTGAAGAGGAGGGGATGGAGGAGGGAGGTGAATAGCTGGAGGGATCTCCGGGCCAGGAGGCTTTCGTCCTGGCCTAGGCTGGATACGAGGAGGGCCTTGATCCTCTGGACCAGGATGCCTTGGGCCTCGAGGAGGAAGCCGAGGCATTCGTGGCCCCGGATAGCCTCCTCCATGGGCTCGGCGCCGGCCTCCACGCTGGCCTTGGCCATGATGCCCACGAGCTGGCTGATCAGGCTAAAGACGAGGCCCGGCCGGTCCATGATCTTGCCCAAGGCCAGGGTGAAGATCTCCACCAGGATGGCCGAGGGGGGGGCCTCGACTAGGCTATCCCCCGCTTCGGTGATGGTGGCAAGGAGCTGGCCCACAAAGCTCTGGAGGGTCTCCCTGACAAGAGCGTCTTTGGAGGCAAAGTGGTAGTGGAGGAGGCCGAGGTTGACCCCAGCCTCGGCGGCGACCCGCCTCGTGGTCAGGGCCTCGAGGCCCTCCCTGCCGCCTAGGTCCAGGGCCGCCGCGAGGATCCTCTCCCGGGTCGCGGCGCCAGCCTCATTGGGGGCCATGGCTAGCGCACCATGCCCAGG
>JAKPBN010000147.1 GCA_029778945.1 Spirochaetota bacterium | reverse complement strand
CCTTGGCCGGGCCTTCCGGGGCCTGGACGCCGTGGCCCATTTTGCCGGCAAGGTCGACTATCGGGCCCGGGAAAAGCGCCGGGTCTGGGACTCGGATGTCCTGGGGGCCCTCAATGTCTTCGACGCCGTCCTCGAGGCCGGGGTCGGCAGGCTCCTCAACGTCTCCTCCATAAGTGTCCTTGGCCAGGGCAGGGCCGAGGCCCTGGCCGCTGAGGCTTCCCGGCCCTGGGCCGACCCGGCCTACCCCATCTCCTTTGCTTCCCCTGCACAGGCCCTCGAGGCCGTTGCCGCCTCCCAGAGAGGGGACTACCGGTTTCTTTCCCGGGTCAGGGTGGCCTATTTCGACTCCAAGCTGGCCGCCCGGGAGCTGGCTGAGGTCTATGTGCGTGAAAAGGGGCTTCCCGCCATCACGATCTATCCGGGGACGGCGGTGGGGCCGGGAGACCTCCACCAGGCTATCTCCAGCCTTGTGGACTCGGTCTGGGAGGGAAGGCTGGGCATGTCCCTTGGGGGGGGCACGTCCTTTGTCTCGGCCCGGGACTTTGCCCGGGGAGCCCGCCTGGCCCTCGAGCAAGGGCGCCCTGGAGACGACTTTGTGATAAGCGGAAGGGATGGGGAAAATTTGGACTACGCGGCCTTCGCCGACCTCGTGGCCTCTGTGGCCAGGCGGGAGGGCGGCAAGCCCGGCCCCTCGCCCCTCGTGATGCCCAGGCTTCCCGCCCTGGCCGCCGGGGCCGTCCTCGAGGTCCTCGCCCCAAGGGCGGGGCTCTCGGCGGGCCTGGTCCGCTCGGCCTCGGTGCGCAACTGGTGCAGCTCGGCCAAGGCAAGGGCCAGGCTGGGCTATGAGCCTAGCCAGGGCCTCGAGGCCGCGATCTCCGAGTGCCGGGCCTTTAGCCGCCTGGCCCAGGCTACCAGGCGACCCTGAGGGGGGAGCCGCCCCTCCGCCTGGCTTCGGCCAGGTCCGTCTCCAGCTGGCGCATCGTCTCCCCGTAGAGCCCATCCATCCTGGCCCTCTCCTGGTCTAGCTCCTCGGCGACCCGGCGGAAATCCTCATAGGCCGGCTCCGGGGGCAGGGAAGAGAGGGAAAAGGGCTTGAGGAATTCGATGCTATAGACCGCATTCCGGAAGGTCGTATAGGGGTAGCTTGTCCCGTTTATGCCCCTAAAGCTCAGGTGGCTGATCTTGGCGTCCTCGACTTTGAGATAGATGGGATAGAGGCTGGCCCCGGCGCTGTGGGCTATCCTGATCCCGCCCGTCCGGGGAGGGCCAAACTTGCCGATCGTGGAGTCCCCCTCGTGGAGGGATATGACCAGGGGATAGCCCCGGCGTACAGCCTGGCTGCACTCCTCAAAGGCCGCCTTGGAGCTTTCCTTCTCCAGGGGGACAAAGCCGGCCCGCCGAAGGATGCGGCCGATGACGGGAAAGGTAAAGGCCCCCTGGTCCATCATGATCACAAAGGGGCGCTTGGAGATGTGCATGAGGGCGACGATGTCGTAGGTGGTGGAATGGTTGAGGAGGACATAGACCCGGCGCTCGCCCTCGGCCCTCTCGGGGATGTTCTCCAGGCCCCGGACCTCGACCTTGGCCTTGGCGCTCATCCAAAGGGTTGAATACCAGTTGAGGATCTTGAAGGCAAGCTTTCGTCCACGCATGTAGTGTCCTTGGGGTTCCTGGGGGCTCACTACATTAGAGCGGAAGCGCCGGGATAAGGTTGCTCCGACCCACCGCCTAGGCCGAGGGCTTTTTGCCTTCCTCGTGGACCACATCGGGGAACTGCTGCTGGATGCTCTCTATCATGGGGATGATCTCGAAGAAGGCCTCGACGACCTCCGGGTCGAACTTGCTCCCCGAGAGCTTGCGGATCTCCTCATAGACCGAGGCGGGATCCCAGGAGGACTTGTAGACCCGGCGGGAGCAGAGGGCTTCGAAGACATCGGCCACGGCGACAATGCGGCCCGGCAGGGGGATCTCCTCGCCCTTGAGGCGCCTTGCCCGGCCGTCCTCCCCGGTCTCGAGGGCCGGAGCATGCCAGACCTCGCCCGTCCTCTCTACGCCCTCGACCTCGATCTGGCAGACCTCGTAGTAGGCGTTGCGGTAGTCGACCTTGCCCGGATAGCCCGTCCCGTCCCAGTTCTCGTGGTGGGTCAGGGCTATGGCGGCGGCCATGCGGTCGTAGTCGGTGTCGTCCGTGAACAGGCGGGCCCCGCAGAAGGTATGGCCCTCCATGATGATCCTCTCCTCGTCGGTAAAGCGGGCGGGCTTCTTGAGGATGAGGTCGTTGATGCCCACCTTGCCCACGTCGTGGAGCATGGCCGCGAGCTTGAGGGTGTCCTTGGTGTGCTCCCGCTCGGTGTCCGTGAGGCCTTTTTTCCTGGCCCAGCGGTCGTAGATCTCCGCGGCGAAGCTGGCCACCCGGTTCACATGGGCCCCGGTCTCGTGGCTGTCCTTGAGCTGGGCCACCCGGTTGGCCATGAGGATGGTGCCCCGGATAAAAAGGGCCATCTGGAGCTGGTTGGTGGCGTTGGCCGCAAAGTGGGTGATGATGGGCTCCCCTTCCTTGGAGAAGGGGATCGTCCTGCCCTCGTCATCCTTGGCGTTGATGAGCTGGATAACCCCGAGGAGGCCCCCCACATTGGTCTTGAGGGGAACCGTGAGCATAGAGGTGGTCTTGTAGGCTGTCTTCTCGTCGTAGGACTTGTTGTAGGAGAAAGGCAGGTCCTCCGGGAGATTGTAGACATCCGGGAGGTTGAGGAGCTGGCCCGTCATCGCGACATAGCCGGAGATGGATTTCTCGTCTATATGGACCGTAAAGCTGTTGTAGGGAAGCTTTTGGCCCGCAGGCAGGCCCTTTTCCTTGAGGCTATTCTGGGTATAGCTGAAATGGAGATGGTCCCCGTCCCTCTTGTAGATCGTGCCGGCCTCGGCGTTGAGCATCTTGCGCGCCTCGAGCAGGATGCGCTCGAGAAGGATGTCAACATCCTGGATCTGGTTGAGTTCGGAGTCGATCTGGAGAATGCCTTGGATATCGCTACTGTCTAGTCCCATTGGTCACCTATGAAAGCTAAGGTGTCTGCTGGACACAAGTGTATCGTGGCATTACGGGGTACGCAACGGCGGAACTCCCTTCCAAGCCCGGATTATCTCCATTTTCCCCTTGTTTTTGCCTCAAAAGCGCCATATTATGGTAATTGAATGATCGTTCATTCATTATAGGAGGCAAAAATGAGGGTCTTGTTGACAGGAGGCTTTGGGAATGTCGGGAGATCCACCCTGGCGGCCCTCCTGGCGCAAGGGGACGATATCCGGGTCCTGGAGGCCGATACCCCGGCCAACCGCCGCAACGCCGCCCTCCTGGGCAGGGGCGCGACCGTCATGTTTGGGGATGTCCGGGATCCCGCTGCTGCCCGGGAGGCCCTGGTAGGCCGGGAGGCCGTAATCCACCTGGCGGCCCTCATACCCCCGGGGGCGGACAAGGCTCCCGACCTGGCCCATTCGATCAATGTAGATGGCACTGCCAGATTCCTGGAGGCCGCCGCCAGCCTCGCTTCTCCGCCCCGCTTTGTCCTGGCCTCGAGTATCGCCGCCTATGGAGACCGACTGGAAAGCCCCTGGATCAGGACTCAAGACCCCCTGGACTCCAACCAGGAGGACGGCTACGGCCGCTCCAAGGTGGAGGCCGAGGCCCTGGTCAAGTCGAGCGGCCTGCCCTGGTCCATCCTGCGCCTCTCCTACATTGTCTGGCGCAAGAAGCTAAAGCGGGATCCCCTTATGTTCCACATGCCCCCCTCGACCCGGATCGAAGTCTGCCATACCGAGGACACGGGCCGGGCCTTTGCCGCCGCCGCCCGGCTGCCTGGGGCTGAGGGAGGGATCTTTGACATAGGCGGGGGCGAGCCCTGCCGGACCACCTTCCGGGCCTACCTGGACCGGATGTTTTCCCTCTTTGGCCTGGGCTCCTCGGCCTTCCTCCCGGACGAGGCCTTTGCCTCAAAGGGCTTTCACTGCGGCTGGTACGCCGACTCCGACCAAGCCGAGGAAGTCCTCCACTTTCGCCGCAAGAGCATTGAGGACTATTACCGGGAGGTGGGCGAGGAGACGCGCTGGCTCAGGCCCTGGGCCCGCCTGGTGGCCCCGGTCCTTAAAAGAGCGATGCTATCTTCGAGTCCCTTCCTTAACCGGGGGAGGGCCCTGGCCTAGCTGGACGTTTCCTAAGGGAAAAACCCAAGAGAAGAGCTTTTCA
This sequence comes from Spirochaetota bacterium, assembly GCA_029778945.1. GTDB lineage: Bacteria > Spirochaetota > Spirochaetia > Treponematales > Rectinemataceae > JANYKC01. Next base: position 294 of record JAKPBN010000147.1, on the reverse strand, counting down.
AAGACTGTGCTCGGGGGGTCCTGGCATAGGAAAGGTGGGGGCGCCCAGTAGGGGTCCCCACCTTTCCTATGCCACCCCCAGCGGCGCGGATCCGTGCAAGGCTTTGCGCGGGGTTATGCCCCTAAGGCTTAGTCAGGCAGGTCGGGGGCTCTTCCTCGGCGTAAGTTCCGCGGTGGGGAGGAGGAAAGAGGGCGGCTACTTTGAAGGGAGGGCGGCTAGGCTTGGATCGAGGTCGATGCGAAAGGTGTTCTCTACGGAAAGGCGGACAAAGTCGAGGATGTCCTCCGTGGGGAT
>JAKPBN010000116.1 GCA_029778945.1 Spirochaetota bacterium | reverse complement strand
GACGACCAGGGGGATGCCCGCGGCCGCGCACTTCTTGGCGGCGATGTTGGCGCCGTTCTGGTTGAAGGTGAACACGCACATGCCATCGACGCCCTGGTTGATGAGGGAGTCGATATTGGCGATCTCCTTCTCCGGATCATAGTTGGAGTTGAGGACGATAACCTTGGCCCCGGCCTTCTCCGCGGCGAAGACAAAGCCGTCCACATCCCGCTTGTACCATGTGTCCGGTCCGGGCGTCACATAGCCATAGACCTTCTGGCCTGCCGGCGCAGCGGTCGCGGGGATAAGCCCGCCGACCAGCATGAGGACGGCGAGGGCGCCAATCAGGAACCTGCTCTTCATGTAAACCTCCTAGTGATACCAAATGCCTTCGTCAACGCTCTTCCTGGATGCCTAGCCCAGCCATGGTTTTCCTGAGCCAGGCGAGGGACTTCTCTATGAGGGGTCCCCCCTGGCCCTCGCACTCGAGGCTGAGGGTCCCGGCATAGCCTGAGTCCCGGAGCATCGAGAGAATCGCCGTGATGTTCCCGGCATTGACCCCATCGCCGATCGCGGAATGGCTGATGCCGATGCCCGTGTCCTTGCCCCGGGCCTCCTCGGCCAGGCTCTTGGCCACGTCCTTGATGTGCACATGCTTGATCCTGGGCAAGAAGCGCCTGGCGAAGGCCACGGGATCGTTGCCGGCGATAAAGGAGTTGCCCGTGTCGAAGTTGAGCCCAAGCCTGTCGGATTTGCAGAAGGCGAGCATCTTTTCGATCATGTCGGGCTTGGTCGTAAAATAGCCGTGGATCTCGATGTTGATGTTGATCCCGTAGGCCTCGGCGGTCTCCACGATAAGGCCGTAGGACCGCTTCATCGCCTCCAGGGCCTCGGCGTCCGAGAGCCCCTCGGGCTTGTGGAGGCCGTCGGTGGTGGCGATGTTGGGACAGCCGGCGAGCTTGGCCCAAGGAATGGTCTTTAGGATGTAGGGCACCCCCCAGGTGGGGCCATCCTTGCCCGACAGGGGGTAGGCTGCGTCCACCTGGGAGAATGCCACTTTATGCCTAGCCATCTTTTCCCGGAGGAGGACGGGGTCCTCGATCAGGGAGATGTGGGGAAAGTAGCCCAGGCCATGGATCCAGGAGACGCCCTCGATAACCCCGCATTCGATGGCATGGACATCGTTCCGCTCGGCCCATTGGAGGCATTTCTCAAAGCTGAAGACGGCGGAATTGAAGGCATCGGTATGAAAACCTATGCGCATAGCTCCTCCATGTCTGGGGATAAAAAACTATCTTGTTCTAATAGCTTGTACCAACAATATCCAACCCCTTTGCCCTTCTGTCAAGCTTGATTCGGAGCTCTCTGGCGCAGGACCCGAGGCCGGGACATACTCCTGGCATGGCAACTAGATACAGGGTCGCCCTGATTGGGGCAGGGAGCCTCAGCCATGGCAAACGGCTGATCGATGACCTCCTCGGCCTAGGCATCCTCGAGGGAGGCAGGCTCAGTCTCATGGGCAACAATGCCCGGCGCCTGGAGGTCATCGGCTGCTACGCGAGCAGGACCGCCAGGGAAAGAATGCCTTCCCTCGAGATTCTGGAAACCACCGACCGCCGGGAAGCCCTCGAGGGGGCCGATCTTGTCTTTTCCCTTTTCGACGCCGGCGGCTTCCAGGCCTTTGACCAGGACTGGCAGATTCTGGGCGCCGCCGGACTAGAAGCCTGCATTGGGGACTCCTCTGGCCCCCTGGGGATCATGCGGGCCCTCCGGAACGGCTCCATCATGCTGGGCTTGGCGGAAGACATGGCCAGGATTTGTCCCGGCGCCTTGCTCGTCAACTATGTGAACCCCATGGCCCCCCTCGTCGCGGCCGCCGAGGCCCGGGGCATCCCCTGCGTGGGTGTCTGCGGGGGCATCGAGGCGACCCGGTCCTTTGTCGCCACAGTCCTGGGCCTTGATCCCGGCAAGCTTCGGACGGTGTTTGCCGGGATCAACCACCTATGCTGGCTGCTCAGCCTCGAAGGTCCGGAGGGCGACCTCTATCCAGGCTTCCGGGAGGCCCTGGCCGATCCGGCTGGCCGGGCCGGGGAGGCGGTGCGCTTTGAGCTCCTCCAGCAGTTCGGCCACTTTGCCTCCGAGTCCTCGGGCCACCTCTCGGATTTTTTCCCCTGGTTCCGGCGAAGCCCGGAGCTGCGGGCCCGCTACGGCTTCTTTCCCGGCTCTAATGGAGCCAGCGGCTCCTACCATAAGTTTTCTTCCTTTGTCCATCGCCACCTGGGGGATGAGGATTACCTCGAGGGGGAGGCCGCCGCGACCGGGGCCAGCGGCGACTATGGCCCCTTGATCGCCGAGGCCTGGCTAGGAGGGAAGGACTTCGACTTTACGGGAAACGTCCTCAACCGGCGCAAGGGGACAGAGGCCAGGATCCTTCCTGCCTTCCCTTCCGAGGCTTGCGTGGAAGTCCCCCTCAGGGTCAGCGGCAGGAGCCTCATCGTGCCGGAGCCCCCCACCCTGCCCCCAGCCCTGGCAGCCCTGTGCCTCCCCTTGGTCACCGAGCAGGGCCTCATCCTCGAGGCTATCCTTAGGCAGGATCCGGAGCTGGCCTTTGCCGCCGCCGCGATAGATCCCCTCACGGCCTCGGTCCTGGACCTAGGGGGAATCCGAAGGCTGATGGCTGAGCTTCTTGAGGCCAATGCCCCCTGGCTGGCCCCGGGCTTAGCCGGAATTTCCCGGCACACCCAGGAGGCGGGCTCGCCCCCCCGGGCCCTCCGGAGCCGGGAAAAGGAGGATCCCCTCCTCTCCCTGGTCAGGCGTTTTGAGAGGAGAAAGCGGGGGGGCTAAGGGTCCTGACCGAATCTCGGCTCACGATGCTCGTGTCGATCACCGAGCGCGAGCGCAGGCTGACCTCGGGATGGTAGATCCGGTCCAGGAGAAGCTTGGCCGCCAGCTCGCCCATGTACTCGCTGGGGTGGTCCAGGGAGGTCAGGCGGGGAAAGGAATAGCGGGCCAAATCGGAATTGTCGAAGGCTATCAGGGAGAGATCCTCGGGTATGCGCACTCCCCTGCGCCGGGCCTGGTGCATGAACATCAGGGCCTCGTCGTCGGAGGAGCAGATGACGGCCGTGGGCAGGTCCTTCTTGGAGGCCAAGAGCCGGCGGATCTGGCCATAGGTGGAGAAGGACGAGGCCTGGCCCCGGATGCCCACAACCCAGTCCTCCCTGACCCCGGCGCCGACCTTGGCCAGAAAGCCCAGGGCTCCCTCCTTGCGGAGGACCTTGGGGCGGTAGTTGGCCGAATAGATCATGCCGATGTCCCTATGGCCCCGCTCCCAGAGAAATTCCGCCGCCCGCCTTCCGGCGGCCAACTCGTCGATGATGATGCTCGTAAAGGCGTAGCCCGGGTACTCGGCGTCGAGGAGGACCACGGGTATGCCCTCGGCCTCGAAATCCGCGAGTAGATCGGCGTTGCCCCGCCGCCCCTCCTCCTGGACCGGAGTGATGATGAGGCCATCGATGCCCCGCTTGCGCAGGGAGAGGAGGACCGATCTCTCCTGGGCCGCGTCGTACCAGGACTCGTTGAGCAGGAGGGTATAGCCCTCCCTTTGGACGGTCTGGTTGCAGGCCGAGACCAGGCGGGGAAAAATGTAGGAGGAGATCCTGAAGGAAACCATGCCTATGAGCATGGAGGTGGATTGAGTCCGCTTGACGCAAAAGG
>JAKPBN010000105.1 GCA_029778945.1 Spirochaetota bacterium | reverse complement strand
CGAGCCCGAGCCCCCAAGCTTGTACACCCGGTTGGGCGGGAGAATAAGGACCGCGTCCTCCTCCCGGAGGAGGAGCCAGGGGGAGATGTCCCGCCAGACTGAGTCCAGTCGGGCCAGGCGCCGGGCCCGCGGGGACCTGAAGGAGATGCTCAATGGGCGCCCCCGGAGACGCAGGCGGAGTGGCAGGCCGAATGGCAAGCCGAGTGGCAGGCCGAATGGCAGGCCGAGTGGCAGGCATCGTGGCAGGCGTTGTGGCAGGCCGAGTAGCAGGCGTCCACGGTGCCCCCCGAGGGGGCAAAGCAGCCCGAGAAGCAGGAGGATGAGCGCATGAAGTCCGAATAGCTTGACACCAGCTCCCCGGGGAGGCTGACCACGATAGTCCTGGGGCCGGGATGGTGGACCGAGGCATAGCCGTACCAGTAATAACTATAAGGATCACGGTAGTGGAGGGGCTGGGCCGTGGCCGTGGCCTGGGTCTCCTCGGCTTCCGCCGCCGCGATCTTGGCCCGGTAATAGGCCTTGGTGGCTTCGAGGTCGCAGTCCCAGATCTTTTCCTGGAGCTTCTTGATGGCCCCCTCAAAGAAGTCGGCCATGAGGCCCGGGAGGACGAGGCCCTGGGAGTCAAAGGCCGCGAGGAAGGCCTCCTCATAGTCGCCCTGGGCCTTGCGGTCCGAGAGGATGCGGATCTGGAGGGGCTCGGGGCTCACAAGGCCCACAAGGCCTTGGCGGACAAGGCCCTCGATCATGACCGCGGCCACCCTGGGCAGGGGGAGCTCCATGAGGAGGGCGACCTCGACGGGATGGAGGGTTTCGGCTATCTTGCCCGGGACCTGGTAGGAGCCCACGAGGAGGCGGGGGGGTGCCCAGGAGTCCCCCGACCAGGCGATGCCCGCGACCAGGGCCTTGCGCTTGCGGTAGATCCCGAGCTTGACCATATAGAGGCCCAGGGCGAGGGCTGCGAGGCCTACGATGAGGGGCAGGGCCAGTCCAGGCCTCGACCTCAGGTTTTCCTCAAGGAAGTCGACGGCGGGAGCCGGGGTGGGCTCGGGCTCGGGGCCTAGGCCAGCCTGGCTGTCCTGGCCATCGCCGGTATTGCCCTGGGCATTTGCGTCATAGAAGCTTAGGCTCGCCTTGGAGAAATCCAGGTAGTCCACGGGAAAGTAGAGGGCCAGGCGCTGAGTCTCCTCGGCCTTAAGATCCTTCTGGAAAAAGAGGCCTGTGAGCCAATAGCCTGGGCCATCGCCCTTGCTGCCATACCAGTCTATGCGGTTTTCCGCGTTTACCCAATCCTGGGTGAGAAGGGGTATGGCGTCCTTGTCCGCCTGGGCCAGGCTTGCGGCCCCCAGGGGCTTGGGCAGGACAAGGCGCACGGTCCGGGACTCCAGGGCCTCGTCCCAGGTGTTGGGAGCCCAGTCAAAATAGACATACTTAGTGCCTTCTGCGGTGGCCGTCGTCCCGATCAGGCCCTCGGCGGCAAAGTCCCCGGCGTAGGTGAGGTTGTAGAAGGCCTCCCCGGAGAAGCCCTGGCCATTGGCGAGGACTATGTCCCAGCGCCCCTGGCCCAGATCTTTGATCGAAAGCCCCACCCGCCTTCCACCTGGGAGGTCGGCCCAGCAGCGGGAGGGATCCCAGACCGGGACAAAGGACTCCCCCTGGAAATAGAAGCCATGCATGGCTCCGCCCCGGGCCTTCCAGTCCAGGCGTTGGCTGACCTCGCCCTTGCCGTCAGGCCTCAGGGTCACGGTGATGTCCGCGGACACGAGATCGGCGTCGAGGGCAAGGAGGGGCGCAAAGAGGCCGAGACAGAGGACTAAGGCCAGGGCGATGACCTGGATTGGCTTTGGCTTCACGAGAGCTCCTCCTCTATCGAAAGGCGATCCGCCGGGGAAACCTCTCCAGTCACATTTTCCCGGCCCCGGCCGATGAGGGCCGTCTTGTCCTTCAGGGCCGAGGCAAAGCGGGCATCCGCGTCGGCTATGGGGTGGGCATCGGTGGCCCCAAAGCGGCGCTCAAGGGAAGTCTCGTCGGCCTCCTTTTGCCAGGCATCCACGAGGAGAAGGGCTTCCTCCATCGCGGCCAGGGCGGCGGGGTCGTAGGCCGGGCCCTCGGAGTCCGACCTGGCGAGGCCCCGCCCGGCCTCCTCGAGAAAGCGCCTAGCCTCGATCACGAGGTGGTCCCTGGCCTGGGCCACGGGCCCCGGGGCAAGCCTGAGGGCCGCCAGCCTGTCCAGGCCTAGGCGGGCTCCATCGAGGCGCAGCCTGGCCTTGGAGGCGGCTAGGCGCCCGGCCTCGACGGCAGCCGACTTGGGCGCCAGGCCTGTGACAAACCAGAGGCCGTCCAGGAGGACCGCGGAGGCCAGGAAGGCCGCCAAGCCCGGGAGGAGGCCTCCTGCAAAGAGGGCTGAGGGCAGGCCAATAGCAAGGCCGGCCCCAAGGGCAAGGACATGGGTTCCGATGCCCAAGGCGGAACGGGAATAGGCGGACAGAAAATCCCTCGTGGTCATGGGGAAAGCCTACTCTGGCAGGGCTGGGGCCGCAAGCCCGGGGCCGCCCTCCTTATTCAAGAATGGTGATCTCGACCCTCCGGTTCCTGGCCCTGCCCGCCTCGCTGTCGTTGGGGGCTATGGGCTTGGTGGAACCCAGGCCGCGATAAATAAACCGTGAGGCCGGTATGCCCCGGGCGACAAGCTCGTCCACAACCTTCTTGGCCCGGAGTCTGGAAAGCTCGAGTTCCCCCGCGGGCCGGCCCGTGGAGGCGCTGTGGCCCTCCACGAGGAAGCTGCGCCCCGGGAGGAGTGCTAGGGAGGTGGCGAGGGCATCGAGGCGCCAGGCTTCCCCGGGGAGGATGTCCGCCTTGTCTGCCACAAAGGGGAGGTCCTTGATCCGCAGGACAAGGCCCTCCGGGGAGTCGAGGAGGTCGACCCCGGCCCGGGAGAGTTCGGGCCGGCCCGGGAGGACGGCTGTATCGTCGAGGCTGGACTCCCCTCCGGCTTGGAGGGGCCCCGTACCAGCCGAGCTAAGGCTGGGATCCCCTGGGGGCGAGGCAAAGGACTGGCCAGGACTGCCGGCCTGGGCAGGCTTGCTGGGCCCAGGAGGCCCGCCAGAAGAGGCTGCCGCGCCTGCCGGGGCGGTAGCGCCTGCCGGAGCGGGCCCTCCGGAGAGTACGGCGATATCCCCAGCCCTGGCCGAGGCATCCCCGCCCTTGTAGAAGACCAGGGTAAAGCCTGTGTGCCTTTCCTGGGGAGCGGAGGCGAGGCTGTAGCTGTCGTCAAAGCGATCCCTCAGGAAGACAAGCTTGCCCGAGGCGGGCTCGACATAGAGGTCGAGGTCATGGGTCCCGGTCGCGCCTCGGACTTCCTGGCTTCCTGCCTGGGCAGAATACCGGAGGGCGAACTTGGCCTTGACGAGGGTCACTGTGGCCCCGGCATAGCTCGCCGGGCCCGCGACCTTGTATTCGACCAGGACCGGGAGGACCAGGAAGTCGCCCATGTTCGCCGGGTCGATGGCCAGGGCCGCCTGGGAGATCCAGGATTGGCCCTGGGCTAGCTCAGGCGGCTGGCCTGTTAGGAGATTTCTATAGCTCGGAAAGCCCCCCTCTGAGGGCCCCGAGGGCGAGAGGCTGAGGGCAAGGCTGCGGTCGACCTGGCGGGAGCTTATGCCCGCGTCCCGGTAGACTTCCTCCAGGACTAGCACCCGCCCTTCCCAGTTGCCCGGCCCGGTCTTGGCCGGGCGGAGATAGGCCCGGGACTCCCGATAGACATAGCCTGCGTTGGCCCCGCCGACATAGCGGTGGTAATCGCTCTTTTCGACAATGTCCAGGCTGGCCTGGGCGGCAAGGGGTCCCAGGCCCAGGGCCAGGAAAAGAAACGCGATAGCCGCTTTCATCCAAGGCCCCCCGGCAGGGGGCCGCAATAGGCGAGCATCCGGGTAAAGGACGCCTGGCCCTCCCGGCGGTAGGAGCCCAGGCGGATATCGCAGGAGGTGCAGGCCTCGATGGAGAGGACCGAGCCTAGGCCCAGGTCCTCGGCTAGGGACAGGTTGGCCGCCCGAAGGTCCAGCCGCGGCGAGCCCTCGGCCCAGACGACGGAGCCGGGGCCGAATTCCGCCTCAAAGCCCCGGGCCCTCTCCTCGGGGACAGGGTAGCAGCAGGCCCCAATGGCGGGACCGAGGATCACCGAGATATCGGCGGGCCGTGAGCCATAGGCCGAGGCCAGGGCCTCCACGGCCGTGGCCAGGATGCCCGTGCCCTTCCAGCCCGAGTGGAGGACCCCCCAGGCACCGGAGGCCCGGTCCAGGATCCAGATGGGCATGCAGTCGGCTACGGTGATCGTCACCCCAAGGCCCAGGGCAGGATCCACGAGAAAGCCGTCCCGGCCATCAGGCGGCTCTCCGGGCCTTGGGGAGCCCCAGAGGGTCTGAGAGCCGGGCCTAAGAAACAGGATCCGCCGGGTGTGATGGAGCTCGGTGCCCAGGACCTGGGCCGCGTCGAGGCCCAGGGAGGCCAGGAAGGCCTTGCGCGCCGGGGCCTCCTGGCCCAGGAGCCAGCCTAGGTCCCCCGCCGAACGGAGGGAGAGGATGGCGGCGGGACCGGCTTGGGGAAAAGGGAAGATGACATGGTCCCGCCCCATGGCCTGTCCCGGGCCAGGTAGGGGGAGCCTGCGAAGCTCGAGTCTCATCTCCCCTAGTCCGCGGCCGATCCCAGGTCGAGGCCCGAGAGCTCGCCAAGAAGGCTCAGGGCCTTTTCGCAGCGGTCCTTGGCCAGGGAGAGTCCCCGCTGGAAATCCTTGTTCGCCTTGCCGTCCAGGAAGGATAGATTCGAAAGGGAGTCAAAGCGGCCCCCGGCCTCGCCCTTGAGGATGCCGTAGAGGACCCGGGTCATCACGATGAGACCGGCGGCGTAGTCCCGGATAATGCGCTCGGACTCATCCTGGGCGGACCTGGCGATGGACTGCATCTTGCGCCGCTTGATCGCCACCGAGGAGACCTCCCGCCTGGCCGCCATCCAGGCCTGGCCGATCTCGCCCTCGGGCCCGAGGCGGGCGTCAAAGGCCATCACCACCTCGCTGCCCCGGGAGAGGATGTCAAAGGCGTCGGTAAACTCGAGGCGGTTGTCCTTGCGGTAGAAGTCCCCATCCATGAGGACAAGCTTGAGGGGCCTCTGGAATTCCCTGGAAAAGGCGCCTCGAGAAAAAGAGTCCACAAAGCCCAGGGAGAGGTCCTGAACCACGGGAGGCCGATCCTGGCCTTCCTCGTGGCCGATATGGACAAAGGCCGGAGGAGGAGCCTGGCCGACAAAATCCGCCATCTCTTCCTTGAGCCTCCGGTAGCGCCTTTGCTTCCTAAGCTCATCCAGGCCCTGCTCGATCCGGCCTTTCCAGAAGGAGCGGAAGACGACGAGCCAGTCCTCCCCGGCCGCGAGCTCCCGGGGGGAATGGCCGGGATTCTCCGTGGCGAGCCTCACGAGGTCCACGAGGGGAACCCGGCGGTTAAAGGCCCTGATCCGGGCCAGGGCCGACTCGGCCTGGCCAAGGTCGGTCTTGAGGACCCCCTCAAAGGCCTCTCCGTCCTTCTCGAGCCGCTCCTTCTCCACAAAGAGAAAGATGGACTCCATGAGCTCCAGCGAGGGGGGGATTGAGAGGGAAAAGAGGATATCCCCAAGCTCGACCAGGAGCTCAGCCACCTCGGAAAAGGATGCCACGGGCCCCGAGTCTGCTCCGGTCGACTTGAAGGCCATGAGGAGGCGATCAAAGAGAAAGCCCGAAAGGCGCTTGAGAAAAAAGAGGCAGCGGATGTCCGCGTACATCCGCCTCCGCCCCTCCTCGGTGAAGGTGAGGAGGATCTCGTCAAAGGCGGCGAGGACAACCTGCCTGACCTCGGGGTCCTCCGCCTCGGGATGGCCCTCGGCCCAGACCAGGGGATCGGTCTCAGCTATGAGGCGGGCATTGATGTCAGGCATCGTGAGGGAGGCGAGGAAGGCATAGAAGGATGGCCGGTCCCGGTCAAAGCTGCGCTCGAGGACACCGTAGAAAAAGCGGGCCGAGTCCCGCAGCTTGGTGAGCTCTTCGAGAAGGGGGGCGGCGACAAGGCCGCGGCGGTAATCCACTACACCGGGCAGGCGCTGGTCCGCGAGGCGGGCCAGGACCTTGAGCTCGTCCTCGGAAAGAAGGGTCTCGAGGTCCCGGCCGGTGAAGAGGCGGCGGAAAAAGAGGACGAGGCGCTGGAGGAAACCCAGGTCTTCCGCGCCTTGGACCCGGGGCTCCCGCCGGGCCGCGGCCAGCTCATCCGGGGAGGCCAGGGGCTCCTCGGACATGGAGGAGGCCGCGCCTAGGCGGTCAAGCAATCGCCCTCTTTCCTCGACGGAGAGCTCCGCGACGAGGCTATCAAAGACAGATTGGCCTGGCATCCCGATTCGAGACTATCCCATGGTCATCCAAAAAGCAATGTCAGTTCCTTCTTTCCGCCCGGGGGCCAAGGCTTATGGCCAAGGGGCCAGGTCGCCCGTCTAGGTCGAGGCTGATCGCCCTGGCCTCGAGAAAGAGGCGGCTAGAGGCCTCCGAGCCATACAGGGCATCCCCCCGGATCGGCAGGCCCAGCCAGGCCAGCTGGGCCCGGAGTTGGTGGCGGAAGCCCCGGTGGATCCGGAGGTCGAGGATAAGCCCCCTCCCCTCCCCCGCCTCGGGCCTGGCCCCGAGGATAGTGGACGAGTAGGACCGGTCGGGGCCCTTTTTGCCCGGGCTTTCCAGGCCGGGGGCCAGGCAGGCGACCCGGGCGGCCCCGGGACCATAGTTCCGGAAATGGCATTCTATGCTCTTGCCCGAGGCCAGGGCTCCCAGGGCTTCCCGGCCGGGCCGGGTCATCATGCCAAAATCGATGGCCCGGAACCAGGCTTCGGCCTCCAGGCCTAGCGGGGGCGACCGCTCGGGCCTGGCCCCGGGCTGGGGATCCTGGGAGGGCAGGCAGATCGCCTGGTAGTCCTTGGCTATCTGCAGCTTTTCCTGGGCCGCGAGGAGGACCTGGAGGATGGCCTCGCTTTTCGCGAAGAGAACGAGGCCCGAGGTCTCATAGTCGAGGCGGTGGAAGAGGCCTCCCTCGGCCTTGCGCCCGGCCCCGGGCCCTCGAAGCCTCGTGGAGTCAAAGGCCAGGCTGGGCCTTTGGGAAAAGAGCCAGGAGCAGAGGTCGGGGCCTCCCCCCTCGAGGGGGGAGGAATGGAGGAGGCAGGGTTTGTAGACCCCAAGAAGCTCCTCGTCCTCGTAGACAATCCTGGGCTCGGGCCAACCCTCAAAAGACTCGCTCATGGGCCAAGGATAACCCTCAAAGGGGACTAGGAGGAAGGCCTCCGGGTCGGTGGATTGGCCGAAAGCCAGGGCAAGGGCGCGCCGATATTGTGGAGAGGGCCTATTGTCGAACTGGAGGATGTCCATGGCTGAGCAACATATTCGGGGCGGGAAACACCGGGCCAGAAGAGCCCTGGCCCAGGGCCAAGCCCTCGGCCTAGCCCTTGGCCTAGCCATCCTTGGGTCGGGGCTTCCCCTAGCCGCCCAGGCTACAGCCCCCAAGGCCGGGACGCCCGCAGCCTCGACTCCCAAGGCCAGCCCGGCCAAGACAGGCCCGGCCTCCCTCCCCAGCGACTTCCGGGGGATCAAGCTCGGGATGGGCCTGGAGGAAGTCCAGGCCCTCCTCCAGAAAGACAGCCTATTCCGCTATCGGGGCCCCGAGGATGTCTCCCTCCTTCCGGCGAGGAACCAAAGCCTGGTCGAGGCCTCGGGCACATCCTTTGTCCAGAGGGCCTTTTTCCAGTTCCAGGAGGGCAAGCTCTGGGTCATCATCCTCATGCTCAATCCGGACAAGATAGACCATTTTTCCATCTATTCGAGCCTGGCCGCCAAATACGGGGAGCCCAGCATCATGGGGCCCCGGGAAGCGCGCTGGGAGGACAAGAGCGTCCGGATTTCCTTGGAAAGGCCCCTGACCCTCCGCTATATGGACCTAGGAACCCTCCAGGGCTTCCAGGAGGGCAGCCAGGCCCAGGCCGGCATCGACGAGATTGAGAGGCAGGATTTCCTCAACGGGCTCTAGGATCCAGGCGCGGGCTCTGACACCAAGGCAGGGCCGAGATATGCTTTCCCCCAAGGAGGGCCCATGGCAAGCGTCAGAGCCGGCAAGCGTCAGGTCCTGGTGATCGTCGACATGCAGAAAGGCGTAGTGGCCACCGCCGAAGGGCGGGACCAGGTCATAGAGGGCATCAAGACCGTCGCCCAGGCCGCCAGGGGCAAAAACATCCCTTTGATATGGGTCCAGCATTCCGACGAGGAACTCAGGATCCGCAGCCCGGAATGGGAGCTAGTCCCGGAGTTGAAGATGGCAGAGGGCGACTATCGGATCGACAAGCACCACAACTCCTGCTTTGCCGATACGGAACTGGAGAGGATCCTCGAGGAGACCAAGGCCACGGAGATCGTGCTGGCCGGAGCCGCCACCAATTGGTGCATCCGGGCCACCGCCTACGGCGCCCTGGATCGGGGCTACGACCTGAGCTTGGTCAGCGACGGGCACACCACCGAGTCCATCGAGCTGGATGGGGGCAGGCGAATCGAGGCCCGGGACATCATCACGGAGCTCAATATCGCAATGACCTATGTCAACTATCCGGGCGCAAAGAACCGGGCCGTGAAGGCCCAGGACTGCAAATTCGACTGAGCCACTCCACCTCGGCCTTGGCAATCAAAAAAAGAGGCGGCCCCGCAGGGCCGCCTCGCGCATTCTATCGGGTCTAGCTATTTGCCAAAGCGGATCTGCTGCCAGGACTTGTTGTACTTCTCCAGGTCGGCGCCCACATCCTTCTTGAGCTCGCAGGCCGCCAGGTCCTCGGCCTTGTACCACATATCGCCTTTCTTGAGGGCCCGGGCGGGGACATTGCAGGTCGCGGGGAAGCCAAAGGCGTCCACAAACTCGGCGTAGACCTCCGGCCGATGGATGAAGTTGATAAAGGACTGGGCCAGGTCCTTGCTCTTGGCGTTCTTGAGCATGACCATGGAGTCGATGTACATGGGGCCGCCTTCCTTGGGGATAAAGAAGGCCACCTCCGAGCGCTTCCCGGGATCGAGCTCGGCGTAGATGGACTCGGCGTAGCCCTGGGCCACCCAGAACTCCCCGGCCGCGAATCCCTTGGCGAAGGCCTCGGCGTCGAACTTGAGGAGGTTGGGCTTCCAGCCCTCGTTGACGAGCTTGGTCGCGGCGGCCAGGTCGGCCTCGGAGACCGAGTTGACCGATTTGCCGAGGTAGGCCAGGGCATCGCCCATCACTTCCCTCATGTCGTCGAGCATCACCATCTTGCCCGCCAGGTCCTTGCGGGAAAAGATCGACCAGGACTGGTCGAAATCGCCCACCTTGGCCTTGTTGACCGCCACCCCGGCGGCCCCCATGTAGTAGGGGATGGAGTAGACGTTGCCCGGATCAAAGTCGCAGCGGGCGAGGACGGCGGGATCGACATTCTTGAGCATGTCCATCTTCGACTTGTCCAGGGGGGCGAGCATGCCCTCCTTGATCATGATGGAGACATAGTCCCCCGAGGGGAAGACGAGGTCGTAGTCCGAGCCCCCGGCCTTGATCTTGGCGAACATCTCCTCATTGGAGGGGAAGGAGTCGTAGACCACCTTGCAGTCGAATTCCTTCTCGAACTTCTGGATCACGGAATCCGGGGTGTAATAGGTCCAATTGTAGATAAAAAGCTTTCTCTGCTGGCCTGTTGTCGTGGCCTTGGGCGCGCAGGCGGTTGAGGCGAGGGCAAGGAGGCAGAGAAGGCCGGCGAGGCAGGCCTGGCCGAGGGTGGCGCGGAAAGCCGCGCCGCGGGAAGCGGAGGGAGTCTTCATGAGAGACCTCCGGATGAGGGATGGAAGGGCCCAGGGCCCCTCCGGGGAAATGCTAGGCTCGGGCGGCAAAGGCCTTGAGGAAATTCCTCAAGGGATAGACCAAGGCGATAGTGCCCGCGACCATCACCGCCGAAAGGGCGTTTATCACGGGGGAGACCCCGAAGCGTATGGCCGAGTAGATGTACAGGGGCAGGGTTGTCGAGCCCGGCCCGGAGACGAAGAAGGTGATCACAAAGTCCTCAAGGGAGAGGGTGACCGCGGTGAGGAAGCCCGAGGCTATCCCGGGCAGGGCCATGGGCACGATCACCTTGAGCAGGGTCTGGACCTCGTCGGCGCCGAGGTCCCGGGCGGCCTCGATCACCGAGGGATCGAACTCCTCGAGTCTTGCGTCCACTAGGAGATAGACGAAGGGCAGGTTGAAGGTCGTGTGGGCTATGAAGATCGTCCACATCCCGAGCTTGAGGCCGATGCCGGCAAAAAAGACGAGGAGGGAAACCCCCACGACAATCTCCGGAAGGATCATGGGCATGGAGGACAGGCCCTTGACGGCCTGGCGGCCCCGGAACTTGAACCGGCTCGTGCCCACCGCCGCAAGACTACCCAGGATGGTGGCCGCCGTGGCCGAGCCAAAGGCTATGATCGCGGAGTTGAGGAGGGCCCGCCAGAGAGTCGGAGACTCAAAGAGGAGCTTCTCGTACCAGACCAGGCTAAAGCCCGTCCAGGTTCCGCTCTTGGAGGAGTTGAAGGAATAGAAGAAGAGCACAAAAAGGGGGAGGAAGAGAAAGAGGACGGCTCCCCCGTAGACATAGTCCGAGAAGGTGATGCCCTTCCTGCCAAGGCGCGCCGACCTCATGCCGCCGACCCCGCGGGGCTGGCGACGCCGCCGCCGCCGGCAATGCCGCCGTCCACGATGCCCGACTCCTCCACGACGGCCGCAGGGGCCTTCCGGGAGCTGAAGAGGAAGGCTATGGCCGCCAGTCCCGTGAGGACGGTCACGGCCATGGATATGGCCGAGGCCAGGGGCCAGTTCCTGGTCTTGGTCACCTGGTCGGCGATGATGTTGCCCAGCATGTAGGCGTCCTTCCCCCCTACGAGGAGGGGGATGGCATAGGCCCCGAAGATGGGAATAAAGGTAAAGAGGATGGCCGTCACAAGGCCGCCCTTGATGTTGGGCAGGAGGACGAGGCGGTAGGCCTCGAGCCTGGACGCCCCAAGGTCCCGGGCCGCCTCGAGGAGGGTAAAGTCGAACTTGTCGATGCTCGTGAACAAGGGGAGGATCGCATAGGGCAGGTACATGTAGACCAGGACTAGGATCACGGCCCACTCGTTGTAGAGGAACTGGACTCCGTTGCGGGACAGCCCCAGGCCCCGGAGGATGTCGTTGAGGAAGCCCTCGTTCCCGAGGATGGAGATCCAGGCATAGATCCTGACGAGGAAATTGGTCCAGAAAGGAACAATTATGAGAAAAAGCCTCAGGGGCTGGTTCCGGGACCGGGCTATGGAGAAGCCGCAGGGCAGGGCCACGACAAGGGTGAGGGCCGTGGCGGCAAGGGCCACAAGGAGGGTCCTCAGGGCTACCCGGAGTAGGTCCCTGTTGACCAGGTCCCGGTAGGCCTCGAGGGAAAAGGCCTTCTCGACCCCGCCATAGAGGCCCTTCTGCATGAAGGAGTAGACCACGATGATGGCCAGGGGGGCGGCGAAGAAGAACAGGAGCCAGGCGGTCTGGGGGGCGGCGTAGATCGGGCCGAGCTGGCGCCTCATCCCTGGTGGCCCTCGGCGGAGGTCTCTATCACCACCGCGTCCCGGGCGGACCAGGAGAGATAGACCTCGTCCTTCCACTTGATGTCCGGGTTGCCCTCGGACCATTGGGCGTGCTGGCGGAAGACCTGGAGGGAAAGGCCCTTGTCCCCCCGCACATAGTACTTGGTCTGGAAGCCCGAGTAGATCGGCTCCTCGACCCTGCCCTTGGCGGTGTTGAGATCCCGGGCCTGGCCGGGGGCCTCCCGGCTGATCCGGAGCTTCTCGGGCCTGACGGCGACCTTGACCCGGGCCCCCAGGGGGGCGTCGCCATTGGCCTCGACGAGGAGGGGGCCAAAGCCCTCGGCCTCGACGACGGCTATCTCGGCCCGGCGCTCGGTCACGACGCCCTGGAATATGTTGGTGTCCCCGATAAAGCGGGCCACAAAGTCAGTCTTGGGGTTCTCGTAGATCTCCTGGGGGCTGCCCACCTGGAGGACCCGGCCCCCGTCCATCACCGCGATGCGGTCCGAGACCGAGAGGGCCTCGGCCTGGTCGTGGGTGACATAGATGAAGGTGATCCCGACCTTGTCGTGGATCGCGTCGAGCTCGAGGAGCATGTGCTGACGGAGCTTGGCGTCCAGGGCCGAGAGGGGCTCGTCGAGGAGGAGGACCGAGGGCTCGTTGATCAGGGCCCGGGCTATGGCCACCCGCTGCTTCTGGCCCCCCGAGAGCATCGAGGGTTTTTTATCCGCATGGGCCTCGAGCTGGACGAGGGAGAGGTGGCGCATCACAAGCTCCTTGACGAGCTTGTTCGGCACCTTGCGGATGCGCAGGGGGAAGGCCACGTTCTCGTAGACCGTGAGGTGGGGAAAGAGGGCGTAGCTCTGGAAGACGGTGTTGCAACGGCGCTTATCCGGGGGGAGGCCCGAAACGTCCTTGCCATCGATAGTCACCGCGCCCGAATCGGGATCCTCAAAACCGGCAATAACCCTTAGCAGGGTGGTTTTGCCGCAACCCGAGGGACCTAGGAGGGAGAAGAACTCCCCTCGCCGGATCTCCAATGAAACGTCCTTCAGGGCCTCAAAGCTCCCGAAGGACTTGCGCAGCGCCGAAACGGCGACGTCCGAACCAATCAATTCGTTTGGCCTCCACCTAGGTAAATCGCATATGGGACGGTATAGGGATAATGCCGTTTCTTCGTCAAGAGTCTAGGGGCATAAATATGCCCCCGGGCCGCATTTTAATGCGCGACCGGGGGCAAGTCTGTGAAGTAAACGCTAAGGCGGGGTCCGGCTAGGCCTGGATCAGGGACCTGACCTTGGCCACGACCGCCTCCTTGGCCCGGGCGCCCTCCTGGACGAGGCCTTCGGCCCGGGAGGCCAGGTCGGCGGCGAAGGCCTTGTCCGCCACGGAGCCTAGGTTGATCAGGACATTGAGGACGGCCCCCTCGAGGCCGGCAAAGCCCACCAGGGCCCCTACCCCGGCATCGGAGACCGAGTTGACATTGCCCTTTTCCGCCGCGATGGCGGCGCAGTGGATCACCTCGAGGCAGAGCTCGGCCGAGCGGAAGGGCACAAGGGAAGCCTGGCGGTAGGCGAGCTGGAGGGACTCCTCCCGGGCGGCCTTCTCCTCGGGGCTGGCCTTGGGGAGCCTCCCGGCCTCCATGATCGCGGTAAAGGCGGCGGTATCCTCGTCGACAGCCGCCAGGAGCCTCGCCTTGAGGCCCTGGGCCCGGACGGCCAGGTCAGAGAGGCCGGCCCAGGCCGCCTCGTAGCCCTTCTTGCCGACAGTCAGATTGCCCACCATCGCGGAGAGGGCCGCCCCCAGGCTTCCGGCCAGGGCAGCCACGGAGCCGCCCCCGGGAGCGGGGGACTCGGAGGACACCTCATCCGCAAAGGCCGAGACCGTGAGGCCGACCAGGGGGGCCGTCTCCCCGGCGGCCTTGCGGGCCGCATATTCGACGATCTTCTTATCCGGGTCAAACGGCCCCAGGGAGTCGAGGCCCAGGGAGCGGACGGCCAGCTCGATCAGCTCCCTTTCGGTGGCGCCTTCGCTCTTGCCCTGCTTGGCCAAAAAATGCCGGCCGGCCTGGACGAGGGGCTCCAGGGGGACGAGGCCCACGAGCTCGGAGCCCGTGGCAAAAAGACCCAGCTTTTCGGCCTCGGCCTTGGCGGTCTCATAGACCGTGTGGAGGGCCGTGGTGTGGTAGTTGACCAGGTTGATGGATATCTGGGCGCAGCGGTAGGTCTCGATGTACCAGCCAATGGCCCGGACATCCTTGAGGAGGCCCGGGACCTTGACGGTGTTGCCCTGGGCATCCTTCCGGGTATTGCCCTGGGCATCCTTGGCCGCCCTCCCCCCTTCCCGGATCGTCAGGGCCACCTCGTTGGCGAGCTTCTTGTCCCGGGTGTTGAGGTTGATGTTATAGGCCACAAGGAATTCCCTGGCCCCCGTGACGGTGGCCCCCCAGGAGGGCACAAAGCTCGCGGGCCCAAAGTCGGGCTTCCACTCGGGTTTGGCGAGCTTGGCCGGGAGGCCCTCGTATTCCCCGGACCTTATGTCGGCGAGGCTGACCCGGGCGGGGGAAGTAGCGGCCTTCTCGTAGAGGTAGACCGGGAGGCCCAATTCGGAGGCAAGGCGAGCCCCGAAGGCCCTGGCCACGGCGACGCAATCCTCCATGGTGGCTCCGGACACAGGGACAAAGGGACAGACGTCGAGGGCTCCCATCCGGGGGTGGGCCCCGGAGTGCCTTGCCATGTCGATGAGGCCAAAGGCCGTCTTGGCGGCCCGGAAGGCGGCCTCGGCGACAGACTGCGGGCTGCCCACAAAGGTATAGACGGTGCGGTTGGTGTCGGCGCCGGGATCGACGTCGAGGAGGGAAACCCCGGCCACCCCGGAGATGGATCGGGCGATGGCGTCATTTATGGACCGGTCCCGGCCTTCAGAGAAGTTGGGGACACACTCGATGATCTTGCTGGCGGACATGGCGGCTCCTTGCGCCCGCCGCTATTTGCGTCGGGCGCAAGAATACTACCATGTTTTTCCTTTTTTTGGGCGAGGACCCCTGGCCGAGCCTCAGTCCTCGCGCTTGGGGCCCGGGCCGGCCTTGCGGGCGGGCCGGGGGCCATCCTCCCGGCGCGCAGGCCGGTTGCCGGCGTAGCCCGGACGGCTGCCTCCGTCCCGGTAGGCGGGCTT
>JAKPBN010000092.1 GCA_029778945.1 Spirochaetota bacterium | reverse complement strand
AGCCCGCCCGGGCATGGTAGGAAGTCCGGGCCAGGGGGCTCGAGACCACGGAGACAAAGCCCATTTCCCGGGCCTCCCGGGCATAGGCCTCAAAGGTTTCCGGGGGGATATACTCCACCACCGCCACCTGGGCTATCGTGGGCTGGAGGTATTGGCCCAGGACAAGGCTCGTGCAGCCAACCTTCCTTAGAGTGGCCAGGGTTTCCAGGACTTCGGCCCGGGTCTCCCCCAGGCCGAGCATGAGGCTGGATTTGACGATAGGTTTTGCCCCGCCGGCGAGGCCGGGAGCGGCGGCCGCGAGCCTCAGGGTCGCAAGGGACTTTTCGAGGCTGGCCCGGGAATCCCTCAGGGACTGGAGGCGGGCCACGGTCTCGACGTTATGGGCGATCACGTCGGGGCCGGCGGCGAGGATAGCCTCGATCTCCCCGGCCTGGAAGTCGGGGATCAGGACCTCGACCCGGGTAGCCTGGCGGGCGGCCTTGCTCGCGGCGATGCAGGCCCCGAAGTGCCTGGCCCCCCGGTCGGCCAGGTCATCCCGGTCCACCGAGGTGACCACCGCGTAGGCCAGGTCCAGCTCGGCCACGGCCTTTGCAAGCTCTTCGGGCTCCCGGGGATCGAGGGCATCCCCCTGGGCGGCCCGGTGGACGGCGCACAAGCGGCAGCCCCGGGTGCAGGTGTTGCCCAGGACCATAAAGGTGGCGGTGGAGGCGGCCCAGCACTCCCCCCGGTTGGGGCAGCGGGCCCCCTCGCAGACGGTATGGAGGCCCCGGCGCCGCAGGAGCTCGGCCATGGCCCGGCTAGACTCCCCGGCCGGAATGGTCACCCGGAGCCAGTCGGGCTTGCGCCGGGACTCGGAGGGGCTCATCGGGAGGCGAGGGCCAGGGCCGAGGAAGCCTTGAGACCCTGGGCAAATAGACGGGCGGACTCCACCAGGCCGGAGACATCCTCCCGGCGCAGGACCGCGATCCGGAAGATCGTGGCCTCGATCAGGGCATAGAAGAGGTCATCCGCGGCCTTTACGGAAAAAGCCGAGAATTCCCCGGACTTTTGTCCCGCCACCATAACCCCGGCAATAATATGGCGCATCCTGAGAGTCCGCCGCCTCACCCTTTCGTCGGCGTCCCCCCCGGAGGCCTTGAGGTGGCCTAGATAGTCGATGATCACCTGGAGGAGGCGGCTGTTCTTGGTGCACTGCTCCACGGCCAGGCTGGCTATGGAGGTGAGCTTGTCCGCCTGGGAAAGGGAGGGATCGGCGGCTATAGTCTTGATGGACATTTCCAGCCTTTCGGTGAAAAGCTTTATGCTAAAATAAAATATCTCACGCTTATTCTTGAAGTAGAGGTAGAGGATCGTGCGGGTAATGCCGCAGCGCTCGGCGATTTTCTGGAAAGTGGTATCCTCGTAGCCTTCCTCGACAAAGACATCCAGGGCCTTTTCCAGGATTTCCCTCTTGCGCTTGTCGTGCTCCACGGCGATTGACACTTTCACCCCCTTCGTCGAGCTGTTAGTATAGCGACAAGAATCTAGTTCGTGAAGCCGCATATGTACTTCCTATTGCCGACTTTCGGTCCTAGGGCGTATGGTAGGCCCTGGAGGAAGCATGCCGACGGACCTCGACACCGCCGCCCACCGGCCCCACGAACTCGAGACCCCCGAGGAGCTAGCCTCCTTGGTGAGGACCTCCTCCATTCCCCGCTACTTCGGGGACAATCCCCTGGCGACCTTTGTCTTCGATAGCCAGCGCCGGATAGTCTACGCCAACCGCAAGGCCCGGGACCTGGTCGGTGAGGGCCGGCCCTCCCTCATCGGGGCCAGCCTGGGCTCGGCCCTGGGCTGCGTCCATGCCCACGAGGCCCCCCAAAGCTGTGCCTCCGGGGCGGCTTGCCGCTTTTGCCCGGCCTTTCGCTCCCTCGGGGTAGCCCTACGGGCTATCGAGGACCTGGGGGGTCCCACCTTTACGGAGGGGGGCGAGCTCTGGATAGCCCCCGGGGAGGGGGAGGACTGCAACATCGCCCGGGGCAATGATGACTACGACATAGGTGAGACTTCCATCGACCTCCGGATCTGGGCGCGGCCCATCCTTGTCGCCGGCCGGGGCCTCGTCATCCTCTCGGCTATGGACATCTCCGCGGAAAAGCGGCGGGAGGTCCTGGAGAGGGTCTTTTACCACGACATCGCCAACACGGCCTCGGGGATGCGGACTATCCTCGAGCTCCTCAAGGTCCTGGACGACGGGGAGAGGGAGCACCACCTGGGCCTTCTCAAGTCCGCCGCCGACCAGCTGATCGAGGAGATCGAGAGCCAGAGGGCCCTTAAGGCCGCGGAGTCCCGGGAGCTCGCCCCCAGCTTTGGCATCCTGGACGGCAAGCTGGCCCTGGAGGAAGTCCTCAACCACTTTGCCTACAAGCTCGAGGGCAAGGACATCAGGCTCGAGCTGGCCCCCGGGACGGGCCACTTGGCGGTGCATTCGGACCCCATCCTGCTCCGGCGGGTGATCATCAATATGATCAAGAACGCCATCGAGGCCGCGGTCCGGGGAGAGATCCTCCTCGTGGGCCTCCAGGCCGAGGGCGAGGCCTCGACGGTGCCGCCCCCAGAGGCCCCCAGCCCCGGCTGGGCCGTGTTCTGGGTCAAGAACTCCGCCGTCATGCCCGAGGTGGCCCGCCGCAGGGTCTTCCACCGCTCCTTCTCCACCAAGGGGCCGGGCCGGGGGGTGGGCACCTACTCGATGAAGCTCCTGGCCGAGGGCTATCTCCGGGGCCGGGTATCCTTTACCTCCCGGGAGGGAGAGGGCACGATCTTCGAGCTCCGGATTCCTCAGGCCTAGAGCCGGACCTAGGGCCGGAAGAGCGAGGCCAGAAAGGCGAGGATATCCTTCTCCACCTTGGGGCCTTCCGTCTCCATAAGCACATGGCCGGAGCCGGGATAGGCGATATAGGTCGAGGCGCCGATCTTGGAGGAGAGGCGCCTGCCCTGGTTCCGGACTATCCGGTCCGCGGTGCCCCAAAGGATCAGGCAGGGGCTTTTGATCTTCTCCAGGGGGGGCTCGGTCCTTTCGCTGGCCGTCCTGGCCCAGGCGATAAGCTCGCGGTCCGCCCCGGGCCTCGTCAGGGGGGCTTGATAGGCCAGGACTTCCTCCGGGAGGGCCTTGCGGCCATAGGCCCGGCCCAGGGCCGAGGCTATTTTAGCGGGGTCGGCCAGATAGGCCGGAAGGCGCTTTTCCAGGACGGAAATAAAGAGGGCCGAGGACGCGAGGCCCGGGGAACCCACGGGACCCAGGGATGCCGGGGCCAGGAGGACGAGGGCCTGGGTCGAAGCCGGCCTCTGGCCCGCCATCCAGGAGGCGATCCGCCCGCCCAGGGAATGGCCCACGAGGATCCAGGGACCCGCCCAGGGAGCGCCGGAGCAGTCCAGGGCATCGAGAAAGGCCCAAAGGAGGCCGGCCTTGGCCTCGGGCCTGCCCGGGCCTGGGCTTTCGGACCAGCCAAAGGGCGGCCAATCCACGGCCACAACCTCGTAGCCTTCCCGGGCCAGGGCCGGGGCAAGGGCCGACCAGCAGTAGACCGAGGCTCCAAAGCCATGGATCAGGAGAACCCGGGCCTTGGCCGGCCCCGATTCGGGCCCCGCTGAGGGCAGGAGGCGAAGGTAATGGAGGCGGCTGCCGGAGACTTCGAGCCAGGAGGACTCGGCCCAGGAGTGTTCTGGGAACCCGGCGGCTGGAGCGGCCGGGGGCGCCGGAGGCGCGCCGGGAAGGGCGGCGCCCGAGCCGGCCGCGCAGGAGGCGAGGATTAGGCAGAAGAGGCGAATTCCCCGGGGAGCAGGCCGCAGGTCTGGCATGGCCCTAAGTATAGCCTAGAGAATCGCGCCTTGCCTTGTGGCCGGGGCCAAGGCGGGTTAGTATTGTTCCGCGGCTGTCCTCGCGGGCGGCCGCGTCGGCTCCCGCGAGGGCGGGAGCCGGGTTCCCACGGAGGTTTACATGGCCAGCGCGGAAAAATGCCTCGTCCTGCGTCTCATTGCCCTGGAGGGTCCGGGGGAACTGCGGGCCCGGCCGGGGGACAGGGTCATGGAATTCCACCTCTCCCGCAAGGCCCGGGTCGACCTGGGCCTCGAGCTTTCCCTCTTCCGCGCCACGGGCAATGTGATCATCCCCGACTTTTCCGCCGCCCGAGGCCTTGCCCGGAGGATCAACGAGGTCATGGACGCCACCCTCCTGCCCGAGCGGGCCGTGAGGGCCGGCCGGATCAACGCCATGGGCCTGATCGACGAGATCCTCCATGGGGTTTCCCGCCTCTTCAGGGAAGGCCCGGCCCCGGATGCCCTGGCCGTGGCCGACCTGGCCCTCACCACAAGCCTGGGCAAGGCCGAGGCCGACTCCCTCCTCCTCGACTTTGTGGAGACCTTCCCCCCCCTCGAGGTCTACCGGGGCAAGAAGACCGCCAAGGCCTGGCTCGCGGCCTCGGCAGAGGAGGGCAAGGAGACCGTCCCCAACCGCCACCTGGCGATCGAGGAGTTTATCCTCCTTGTCCTGGCCAATGAAAACCCCGCCTTTGGCCCCTACCGCTTCCTCTTTGACGACGGCTCTCGCCGCCGGGACGATGACTCCTCCCGCCTGCCCTCCCCTCCCCTGCCGGGCAGCCTCGCGGACCGCCCGGCCTGGAAGGACGCGATAGCCGCCCTCGAAGGCGCCTTTGCCTCCCTCCCGGGCTTTGGGCCCGATGGGGTGGACCTCGTGACCATGCTCAGGTCCCCCATGAAGGCCGCCCCCTATTCCCTCCCGGGCCAGCTGGACTGGATCCGGCGCCACTGGGGCCTCGTCCTGGGAGAAGGCCTCCTGAGGCTCCTCGGGGCCCTGGACCTGATCAAGGAGGAGGAAAAGCCCCGCTTCCCCGGCCCCGGGCCCACCCGGGCCTATGTCTACCGGGGCATGGAGGGGGAGAGCGAGCGCTTTTCCCCCGACCGGGACTGGATGCCCAACGTGGTCCTCATGGCCAAGTCCACCCTGGTCTGGCTCTCCCAGCTCTCCCGCCAGTATGGCCGGGATATCCGCACCCTGGACCAGGTCCCGGACGAGGAGCTCGACCTCCTGGCCCTGCGGGGCTTCAACGCCCTCTGGCTCATAGGCCTCTGGGAGAGAAGCCAGGCCAGCGCCGAGATCAAGCGCCGCAACGGCAACCCCGAAGCCGCGGCCTCGGCCTATTCCCTCTTTGACTACGAGATCGCCGGGGAGCTCGGGGGCTGGTCGGCCCTGGCGAACCTCCGGGAGCGGGCCTCCTACCGGGGCATCCGCCTCGCGGCCGACATGGTCCCCAACCACACGGGCATCGACTCAGCCTGGGTGAGGGAGAGGCCCGAGCTCTTCATGTCCAGCCCCTCCTGCCCCTTCCCGGGCTACACCTTCAACGGCCCCGACCTCTCCGGGGACGGCCGGGTGGGCATCTGGCTCGAGGACGGCTACTGGGACCGCACGGACGCGGCCGTGGTCTTCAAGCGCCTCGAGCGCGCCACCGGAAGGGTGGACTACATCTACCACGGCAACGACGGCACGGGACTGCCCTGGAGCGACACGGCCCAGATCGACTTCCTCAAGGCCGCCTCCCGGGAGGCCGTCAAGGAGCGCATCCTCCACGTGGCCAAGAACTTCCCAATTATACGTTTCGACGCCGCCATGGTCCTCGCCAAGAAGCACTTCCGCCGCCTCTGGTACCCCGAGCCGGGCTCCGGCGGAGACGTGCCCTCCCGGGCGGAGAAGGCCCTTTCCCTCGAGGACTTTGACCGGGAGATGCCCGCGGAGTTCTGGCGGGAGGTGGTCGACCTCTGCGCCAAGGAGGCTCCGGACACCCTCCTCCTCGCCGAGGCCTTCTGGATGATGGAGGGCTATTTTGTCCGGAGCCTGGGCATGCACCGGGTCTACAACTCGGCCTTCATGAACATGCTCAAGCGGGAGGAGAACTCCAAATACCGGGAGACTATCCGCAACACCCAGGAGTTCGACAAGGACATCCTCAAGCGCTTCGTCAACTTCATGAACAACCCCGACGAGGACACGGCGGTGGCCCAGTTCGGCAAGGGCGACAAGTACATAGGCGTGTGCACCGTGATGGCCACGATGCCCGGCCTGCCCATGTTCGGCCATGGCCAACTCGAGGGCTATGAGGAAAAGTACGGGATGGAGTACCGCCGAGCCTACCGGGACGAGGTGGCCGACCCTGAGCTCCTCGCCCGCCACGAGCGGGAGATCTACCCCCTCCTCAAGCGCCGCCGCCTCTTCTCCGGGGTCGAGGACTTCCTCCTCTACGACCTCCTGGACGCCTCGGGATCGGCCAACGACAATGTCTTTGCCTACTCCAACGGCTGCGGAAGCGAGCGGGCCCTCGTGGTCTACAACAACTCCTTTGCCCGGGCCGGGGGCAGGATCATGGAGTCCTGCGCCTACGCCGAGAAACTCCCCGGGGGGGACCGGCGCCTCGTGCGCAAAGGTCTGGCCCAGGCCCTGGGCCTCCATGCGGAGGAGGGCCGCTTCCTCGTGATGCGCGAGGACCGGGCAGGGCTCTGGTTTATCCGTCCCTCCCTGGAGGTGGCCCATAATGGCCTCGGCCTGATCCTCGACGGCTACCAGTGCCAGGTCTTCCTGGACATCTTCGAGGTGACCGACGACGAGGCCGGCCTCTATGCCGCGGTCTGCCGGGAACTCGGGGGCCGGGGCGTCCCCGATCTCTCGGAGGCCGTGGAGGACATGGCGCTCAAGGACCTCTACACGGCCCTCGCGGGCCTGGCCACCCGGGAAGCCATCGAGGGCTGTCGCCGCCTCGTCGAGCCTGGCCTGTCCAAGGCCCAGAGAAAGCGCGAGGCCGAGGCCCTGGCCGAAAGCCTGGCCGAGCCGGCCCAGGGCTTCTACATCGGAGTCCTCCGCCTCCTCAAGGACGAAGGCTCCGGGGAGGGCCCCCAGACTAGCCAAGGCGCGGCCGACGCCCAGGCCGCGCCCGGGCCGGGGGCTAAGGCCGCCTCGACAAGACTGGTGGCGCCGGCGGCGCCGGCGACCCACGAGGATCCGGCCCTGGAAGCGAGGGACCGCTTCCTGCGGGGTCTCTTGGGCCTGGCCGAGCTGGCTCCCCTTGCCGAGGGAAGGGCCGGGCCCGTGGCCACCGCGGCCGCGGCCGCCCTCGAGATCCTTGGCCAGGCCTGGATGGCGGAAACCGCCTTTGCCCACCTGGTCCTCGACGGCCTCGTAGCCCTGGCGGGAAAAAAAGTCTCCGGCGAAGGCGCCCGCAGGATAGCGGAGCGCTTCTTCCTGGAGCGCAAGCTCCGGGAAGCCCTGAGGGCCGCGGGCATGCCCGGGGACAAGGCCTACCAGGAGGTCGCCCTGGCCTCCTATTGTCTGGGCAAGAAGGGCTCCCTGGCCCAGGCTCTCGCGTCCTGGCTCAAGGCCCTGCCCGGGTCCAGCTCGGGCCAGGGACTGGCCTTGGACCTCGTCGAGGGCCTGGGCAGGGCCCTGGCCCAGGAGCCTGAGCTCAGGCAGCGCCTGGGGATCAACCTCTTTGAGGGAGTCGAGTGGTTCCACAAGGAGGGCTACGAGGGCCTCCTCCAGGCCAGCCTCATCTCCTCCCTCCTGGGCTCGGAGAGCGAAGCGAAGGGAAGGGACACCGATAGACCGGCCCTGCGCAGGCGCCTCCTGGCCGTCCAGGGGCTGCGGAACCTCCTTCTCGAGGCCGAGGCCGACTCGTCCTACCGGGTTGACCTCCTCCTCGGCTTCCTCCAGGAACGGGCCCAAGCCCTGCCCCTTGCCCCCGCCAAGGCCCCGACAAAAGCCAGGCCTGCCTCGGCCAAGGCCGCGCCGGCCAAGGCCCGGCCCAAGAAGCCGGGAACGGAAAGGAAGGACTAGCCATGGAATTCCGCCCCATCGACTGGAGGGCCCTGGGGGAAAACCCCTTTACCCTCTTTGCCAAGGACTGGACCCTCATCACCGCGGGCCGTCCCGGGGCCACGCGGCCCCAGGACTGGAACACGATGACCGCCTCCTGGGGCGGCCTTGGCCACCTCTGGAACCAGGATGTGGTCTTCTGCTTTGTCCGCCCCTCCCGCCACACCTTTGGCTTCATGGAGGCAAGCGAGAGGTTTAGCCTTTCCTTTTTCGGGGAGGACCAGCGCAGGGCCCTCCAGGTCTGCGGCTCGGTCTCGGGCCGGGACAGGGACAAGGCCGCCGAGGCCGGCCTCTCTCCCCGGCAGTTCGAAAACGACCGCGGGGAGTGGACTTCCTTCCGGGAAGCCCGCCTCGTCCTGGGCTGCCGCAAGATCCACGCCCAGGACCTCGACCCCGCGGGCTT
>JAKPBN010000114.1 GCA_029778945.1 Spirochaetota bacterium | reverse complement strand
TCCGCAACTTCCTCGAGCGCTCGGGCTATAGGGTCCTGGGCCTTTTCCCGTCCGGGGATGAGCTCATAGCCCGCTACGAGGAGCTTAGGCCCGACCTTGTCCTTATGGACATCAGGATCCGGGGAAGCCTGGACGGTGTCGAGACTGCCCGCCTCCTCCATGACCGCTGGGGAGCCCCGGTTATCCTCCTCACCGCCTATGCGGACGAGGAGACGATCGCCCGGGCCAAGCTGACCCAGCCTTTTGGCTATATCCTCAAGCCCTTCGAGGAGAGGGAGCTCAAGACCGCGATCGAGATCGCCCTCTACCGCGCGGCGATGGAGGCCAAGCTCAGGTCCAGCGAGGAGCGCTACCGGAGCCTCTTCCAGGACGGAATCTCGGGCAATTTCCTGGCCGACAGCCAGGGGGCAATCATCGAGGCCAACCATGCCTTCCGGCGGCTCTTTGGCTATGCCGAGGGGGATGCCCTTCCGGCCCTGCCCGAGCTTTTCCTGGACGGCGTGTCCTACCAGTCCTTCTGGACCGGCCTCCTCAAGAAGGGAAATCTGGAGCTCGCCGAGCTATCCCTCCAGGGCCGGGAGGGCAAGCCCATACTGGTCTTTGCCAACGTCACCCTCGTGAAGGGCCCCAAGGGCGAGATCTCGGGCATCCAGGGAGAGCTCAGCGACCTGACGGAAAGGCGGCTCCTGGAGGAGCGGCTGGCCCAGACCCAGCGCATGGAGGCCATTGGCCGCCTGGCCGGGGGCATCGCCCATGACTTCAACAACATCCTCACGGCGATCGTGGGCTATGCCAACCTTCTGTGTGACGAGTGCGGGGACGGAAACCCCATGCGCGAGGACGTAGAGGGGATCAAGAAGGCCGCAGGCAAGGCCTCGGCCCTGACCCGCCAGCTCCTCGCCTTTTCCCGCCGCCAGACCATCAGCCCCAAGGTCCTCGATCCCCGGACCTTGGTGTCGGACATGGAAAAGATGCTCCGGCGGATCCTCACGGAGAACATCAGCCTCTCCCTTTCGCTGGATTCAGCCACCCCCCACGTCTTTGTCGATCCTACCCAGCTTGAGCAGGTCCTGGTCAACCTGGTGGTCAACGCCAAGGACGCCATGCCCGCCGGAGGCAGGCTTCTTGTGACAAGCCGGGGGGACAAGCTGTCCATCCCTAGGGCTATAGGCATGGACACCCTGGCCCCGGGGCGCTACGCGGTGATAGAGGTAAAGGACACGGGGATTGGGATTGAGCCTGCCATAACAAGCCGGATCTTCGAGCCCTTTTTCACGACCAAGCCCAAGGACCAGGGCACTGGCCTAGGCCTATCTACGGTCTACGGCATAGCCAAGCAGGCCGGGGGCGGCATAGCCGTCGAGTCCGAGCTCGGCCGGGGTTCGGTATTTTCGGTCTGGATACCCGCCGCCGAACCCGGGCTGGAGACCTCGGCGTCGGCTTTGGCGGCCGAGCCGGTCAAGGAAAAGGCCAAGCCGGCGACCATCCTTTTTGTGGACGACGACGAGGAAGTCCGGGCCCTGGCCGAGCGCCTCCTAGGCAGGCTGGGCCATCGGGTGATTCCTGCGGCCAACGCGGGGGAGGCTATGCTCATAGCGGAGAGCCAGGGAAGGCCCATAGACCTCCTGGTCTCCGATGTGGTGATGCCTCTGATGGACGGCTATACCCTGGCCCGCCGCCTCTCGGTCTTGATACCCGGCCTCAAGATCCTCTTTATCTCCGGCTATTCCGAGAGCGCCGAGGATGAGGAACTCTCGGGCCGCTTC
>JAKPBN010000085.1 GCA_029778945.1 Spirochaetota bacterium | reverse complement strand
TTATTGGGTTAAACTCCACTCAGCCTCCCTGTCTCATGTCCATTCTAGGCGAGGGCCTAGACGATTTCCAGCCTCGAGCCCCCCCGGCCCTTGCTTACCTCTATCCGCGAGGGGATTCGGGTCCTCAGCTCCTGGACGTGGGAGACTATCCCAATGAGGCGGGCTCCCCGGGCCCGGTCCAGGGCGGCGATGGCCCGATCGAGGGCTTCCTCGTCCAGGCTGCCAAAGCCCTCGTCGATAAACACGGCGTCCAGGTTTACTCCCCCGGAGCGGCTCCGGATTGTGTCCGCCAGGGCGAGGGCCAAGGCCAGGGCTGTCAGGAAGCGCTCCCCCCCGGAGAGGGTCCCCGGCGGCCGGGACCTGCCGGTCTGGGAATCCTGGACAAGGATATCCAGGCCCGTCCGGCCTCGGCCCGAACTCAGGGCCTCATCCATGGCCAGGGCATAGCGACCCTCGGACATCTCCCCAAGGCGGAGGGAAGCCCGGTCCACAACCTCCCGGAAATAGAGGCCCAGGACAAAGCTCTTGAAGGGCAGGCGGCGGCCCGAGATATCCCCGGACAGGAGGGTCGAGAGGGAAACGAGGAGCCTTGTCCTCTCCTGGACCTCCCTCCGCTCGGCCCTTAGGCGCTCGAGGGTCTCGGCCTGGCGGCGCCGAGAGCCCAGGCTTTCCTTGGCGGCCTCATAGGCCGCCTGGGCCTCGAGGTAGGCTTGGCGGGAGGCGTCCTGAGCCGCCTCGAGGGCGGCCAAATCGGGCAGCGGCCCCGAACCCCGGGCCCGAAGGGCTTCCTTGGCCGAGGCCCGGGCCTGGGCCAGGGCATGCTCAAAGCTGGCCTGATCGGCCTCGAGGCGGGCCAGGTCCCGGGGACTGAGGGCCGCAAGGCGGGCATCCTGGGGGCTGCCAAAGTCGGCTCCTTCCAGGGCCTCCCGGGCTAGGGCCTTGCGCCTCTCCAGGGCTTCCCTTGCCCGGGGCAAGCCCTCCCGGATCTCCAGGAGCCTCGCCTCCGCGGCCTGCCTCTCCTGGGCCCAGGCTTCGGCGGCGGCCTGGGCCGCGGCCCCGGCCCGAGCCAGCTCGGCCCGGCGGCTAGCCAGGGCCTCGAGGGCCGGCCCCGGATCCTCCTTGCCGCCCTGGTCCACCACGGCCGCAAGGCCGGCCTCACGGGCGGCCAGGTCCTGGCCTGCCCTGGCGGCCTTGGCCGCGGCCTCTTCCCTCTGCCTGCGCCGGTCCTCCAGGCTGGCCAGGGCCCCATCCCTCGCCCGGCGCCTCCGGCCCAGGTCCTCCAAGCGGGCCGAGGCCTCGGCGAAGGCGGCAGCGGCGGCGAGCCTCCCCGCCGCTGCCCCCGGGGCATCGACGGCCCGGGACTCCGGCTGGGCCTCCTCGAGGCGGAGGCCGGCTAGCTCCAGGGCGGCCCGAGCCGAGTCCGAGGCCTGGGCTGCGGCTGCGGCCGTGGCTATGGCCCGGTCCCGGGCCGTTCTCAGGCCCTCGCCCTCCCCTCGCCAGCCCGGAGCTTCCCTGGGTTTCGCGGGCTGGGGGTGGTCGTGGGAGCCCCAGACCGGGCAGGCCTGGCGGGGGACAAGGGCCTGGGCCAGCTGGCCGGCCTGGTCGCGGACAAGGCAGGCCTCGTAGTCCTCAAAGGCCTTCCGGGCCTTTTCGAGGCCCTGGGCGGCCGCGGCCTCGGCCAGGGCGGCCTGGGCGGCCCCGGCCTTGCGGGCCTCGAACTCGAGGACCAGGGCCTCGAGGCGGCTGGCTTCCTCAAGGCCGAGGCGGGCGGCCTCCCGCTGGGCCGAAAGCCTCTCTTCCTCCCCAGGGTCGAGGCTTAGGCGGCCCGCGGCCTCGGCCGCCTCGGCCTCGGCCCCCTGGGCCGCCGCGAGCCCGGCCTCGGCGGCGGCGGCGGCCTGGGCGGCCGCGTCCCGGGCCCGCCGGGCCTCCTGGGCCTTCCTCCAGGCCTCAAGGGCCTGCCTAAGCGCCCCGGCCTGGCCATCGAGCCCGGCCAGGCTCGTCTGGGCCTGGAGGACTAGGGCCCTCTGGGCCTCGGCGGCGGGCGCTCCGGCCTCGAGCTCCGCAAGCCGGGCCTCCCGGGCGGCCTGGGCCGCCTCCGCCGTGGCCAGGGTCGTGGCGGCCTCGGCCTCGGCCTCCAGCAAGGGAAGCACGGCGGCGGCCTTCCTGGCCAAGGTTATGCGATTTCGATTTTGCTCCGCGGCCGGCGCCTCGGCCTCGAGGCCCTCCAGGGCGGCCTGGGCCTCGAGGGCCCGCAGGTGGCGGCCCCGGGCCTCCTCGCCCTGCCTCAGGGCGGCCTCGGCGCCCACGGCGGCCTCATGAGCCCTGGCCCGGGCGGCCTCGAGGAGGGCGAGCCCGGCCTCGAGGCCCTCGAGCTCCCCGGGACTGGGATCCTCGGCCCCCTCGGCGCCCTGGCGGTCCAGCTCGGCCTGGATGCGGTCGAGCTCGGCTTGGGCGGCCTTCGTCTTCTCCCGGGCCAGGGCGGTCACCGCCCCATGGAGCTCGACGGGGAAAAGCTTTTCCAGGATCTCGACCCTCTCTCCGGAGTCCATCTCAAGGAAGCGCTGGAATTCCCCCTGGGGGAGGAGGACTATCTTGGAGAACTCGTCCAGGGACAGGCCCAGGGCCCGGGACAGGGCCTCGTCGACCTCGCTTTTCTTATCCGCGACGAGGACCCATTGACCGGCCTCCCGGCGGGAGAGGACGGCCTCCGGGGGGACCTCGACCTCCTTGCCCCCCCGGCCGGGCCTGCGCCAGGGGGGGCTGCGGAGGACCTTCCAGTCCGCCTCCCCCAGGGAAAACTCGAACTCGACCACGGGCCGGTCTCCCGGTTTCGCATAATGCGAGACCAGGTCCCGGTCGAGCTTGCGCCGGCTGCCCGAGACAGCTCCATAGAGGGCATAGGTGATGGCGTCAAAGAGGGTGGTCTTGCCCGAGCCCGTCTTGCCCCAGACGAGAAAGAGAGGGCCCAGGGAGGAGAAGTCGACCAGGGCCGGGGCCCGATAGGCCCCGAAATTCTCCATCCTGAGGCTACGGGGTCTCACGGCCGGCCTCCTTGAGAAGGTCCTGGAAGAGGCCCTCCATCCCGGGCTCCGGAGGGGAGCCCAGCATCTCTCCATGGAAAATCCTGAAGTCCTCGAGCACCGAGTCCTGGCCCCCCGACCTGGGGGTCCGCGCGGGGCCCGGCCCCTGGGCCCCCGGACCGGCCGCGATCTCAAAGGCCGACTGGCGCAGGGAAAGGAGGAGGGGGAAATTCGCCTTTAGGGCGTCTACGGGGTCGAGGACGGGTAGGGGGTCGGTGAGGCGAATCTCCACATAGTCCCCGCCATAGCCGGGGAAGGCCCCGGGCCTGGACAGCTCGGCGAAGCCGCCGGAGATCCTGCGGACCCGATGGAGGGGCTCCACGGCCAGGAAGTCCTCGGTCCTGCCCCCGGGGCCGAATTCGACCAGGAGAAAGCCCTTTTCCGGCTGGGCCTCGGCCTCGGAGAAGGAATAGGCCAGGGGGGAGCCCGGGTAGAGGGCCTGGGGGCCCGCGGCCTGGTGGCGGTGGAGGTGGCCCAGGGCCACATAGTCAAAGCCCTCGAAGAGGGAGACCGGGACCTCCTCGGCCGCCCCGACAAAGGAGCGCTCGGACTCGCTCGGGCTCGAGCCCGCGGCAAAGCAATGGGCGATGAGGACGTTAGGCGATCCTGATACGAGGCGGGGCTTGATCCGGGCCAGGGCCTCGGCGAAGAGCTCGGCCTGGGAGCGCAGGGGGCGGTTAGCCGGCTCGGCTGCCGCCGCCCCGCTGGGGCCAAAGAGCTCGCCCTGGGCGGCCCCGGGAAGAGGAGCCGCCGAGGTCGCCTGGGCCCCCGGCTCTGGGGCCTGGGGAGAGGCAAAGGCCCCGGGGTTGAGATAGGGCAGGGCCCAGAGGGCGAGGGACTCCCCGCCCTTCCTGACCAGGATGGGCTCCCGGCATTCCTCGGGCCTCGCCCGGATATGCAGGCCCGCGCGGCTGAGGAGCTCGGCCCCAAAGGAGAGGCGGGAGGCCGAGTCGTGGTTGCCCGGGATGGCGACGATCACGAGGCCGGGCCTGGCCGCCAGGGCCTGGCCCAGGAAGGAGTCAAAGAGGGCTATGGCCTCGGGCTGGGGTATGGCCCGGTCGTAGATGTCCCCGGCGATGAGGAGGATGTCGACTTCCCGGGAGGCGAGAAAGTCCAGGAGGGAGGCCAGCATGGCTTCCTGGTCGGGAAGGAGGTCCCGCTCGTGGAGGCTCCGGCCCAGGTGAAGGTCGGCGGTATGGAGGATTCGCATCAGGGCCCCAAACTAAACCGCCCCACCCCCTGAGTCAAGGACACCGGGGATGGGGCGGTCCGCCCTTGGCCTTTAGGGCCTAAAGGCCAGGGCTTACTTCTGGGACTTGATGGGCACGACGCCGGCCAGCTCGCCGATCACATTGATCAGCTCGCCGTTGGCTGGGACGACGATCTTGGCGTTGTCCTTGAGGGAGGTCTCGACGGCCTGGAGCTTCCGGAGCACCTGGGCGTTGCCCACGAAGTACTTCTCCGCGGCCTCGTTGACTAGGGCGATGGCCTGGGCCTCGCCCTCGGCCTTGAGGATCTCCGCCTGCCTGATGCCCTCGGCCTTCTTGATCTCCGCCCGCTTCTGGCCGTCGGCCATGGTCTCCGTGGCGGTGGCGAAGTCGACGGCGGCTATCTTCTCGTTCTCCGCCTTGACGACCTTGTTCATCGTCTCCTGGACATCCTTGGGGGGATCGATCTCCTTGAGCTCCGTGCGCACCACGGCGATGCCCCAGCTCTTGGTCTCCTTGAGGAGGGTCGTGAGGAGCTCGGAGTTGATCCGGGAGCGCTCGCTGTTGGCGCTCTTGAGGGTCATGGTGCCGATGATGTTGCGCAGGGTCGTGCGGGCGAGGTTGACGATCTGCCACTGGTAGTTGTTGACGTTGTACTGGGAGGCCTTGACGCTCTCCTCGTCCGGGAGGACCCGGAAGTAGACCTGGGCGTCGACCCGGGCGTTGAGGTTGTCGTTGGTGATGATCTCCTGGGGCTCGGCGTCGACCATCTGCTCGGTGGTGTTGATCTGGTACATCTTGGCGATCACGGGGAAGACCCAGTGGAAGCCCGGCTGGGCAAAGCGCCTGTACTTGCCCAGGACCTCGATCAGGCCCCGGTGGGTGGGGCGGATGATGCGGACGCCGGAAAAGAAGAAGATGAGCACGAGGACGACGAGGGCGAAAATAAAGAATGTCATGGTGGCTCCTTGACTGAACATATCAAGTATTTGCATGACCTAAGTATACACCTAAAGGCCTTGCGAGGGGAAATCCACCTTGGGTAGAAAGAGCCATGGCGGAAAATCCTCCAAGGAGAAGCGCCGCCCGAAGGGCAGGGCCTAGCGGACGAGGTGCTCCTCGTCGGCGGCCTCGATGAGATAGCAGTCGTCCTGGTAGTCGATGATCCTCACCCGGGAGCCCCGGGCATAGGCCGAGGCTCCGTTCGTGGCCCGGACCGGAACCTCATCCCCGCGCTTGCGGACCACGGCCTTGCCCGTGAGGCCCGGGGCGACGGGGACGGTGATCTCGGCCTCCTCAAGGATAAAATCCTCGGCCCGGAAGGAGGAGGAGGGATCCCGCCGGGAGCGCAGGGCCCTGGCCAGGACGACCAGGACGACGCCCCCCCCAAGGACCGCGAGGGCGATATAGATGGCCTTCAGGGTTTCCATGATCGCCTGAAGTATACCGCGTCCCACCCCGCCGCGCCATGGCGAATTTCCGACTGGCGCCCGGGGTGCCCGGGGTATATCATTCCCCGATTTCCGGACAGTAAAAGGGGGAAGCATGGCCGAGATCAGGCAGGAGCTGGCGGAAAGGCCCGTAAGGCTGAGGAATGTGATCGGCTTTGGGATAGGCGACATCTACGGCGGCGGTGCCTTCCTGATCGTGGGCATGCTTTTTCTCTTCTTTCTCACCGACGTGGTGGGCATGAAGCCGGGCCTGGCGACCCTGATGTTCGGGATCGGCAAGGTCTGGGATGGCATTTCCGACCCCCTCATGGGCTACTTCTCCGACCACACGAAGTCCCCCCAGGGCAGGCGGAGGGTCTACTTCCTCTGGGGCATCGTCCCCATAGCGGTCACCTTTGCCCTCCTGTGGCTGCCCATCCGGAGCGATAGCCAGGCCCTGCTCTTTGCCTACTACCTGTTCGCCTACATCCTCCTCGACGCGGCCCTGACCATGGTCATGACCCCCTATTCGGCCCTGCCGGCGGAGATGAGCTCGGATTTCAAGACCCGGAACCGCCTCTCCACCTCCCGCCTACTTTTCTCCGGCCTTTCCTCCCTGATCGCGGCGGTGGTCCCCAAGATGATCATCGATGCCTTCCCTGGGGATCCAGGCCGGGGCAACCTGGTGATGGGCATCGCCTTTGGCCTCTTCTTTGCGCTGCCCTGGATCATCGTCTACCGCTCGACCTGGGAAAACCCTGCCAGCCGCCCCCCCGAGGAGGATGTGAACATCTTCCGGGCCTTTGGGACGATCTTCCGCAACCGCTCCTTCCGCGTCCAGTTCCTGATGTATGTCTTCGCCTACACCGCCATGGACGTCCTCATGGCCCTCTTTGTCTATTACCTGACCTATTACCTGGAGAGGCCCAAGATCTACTCCTTGGCCATGGGCAGCCTCATGGTGTCCCAGCTCCTCATGATGCCGGTCTACATGGCCATAGCCAACAAGCGGAGCAAGGGCCTGGCCTACCGCATAGGCATGGTCGTCTGGATCGCTGGCCTGGTCTCGGCCTCCCTCCTCACCACGGGCTCCTCCCTCCCCGTGATCGCCGCCTGCTGCGCCTTGATCGGTATCGGCACCTCTGCGGGGGTCCTCATCCCCTACATGATCCTCCCCTTTGTGATCGACGTGGACGAGCTCATCACCGGGGAGCAGCGCTCGGGGGTCTATGCCGGGGCCATGACCCTCCTCCGCAAGACCGTCCAGGGCCTCCTGGCCCTCCCCGCCATAGGCATCATGTTCGAGAGCATCGGCTTCGTGTCCGGGGCCGTCCAGAGCCCGGAGACCCTGGCCAAGTTCCAGGCCTTCTTTATCGGGGTGCCCGCGGGCCTCATGGTCCTGGGCTTCCTGGCCTCGCTCTGGTATCGCATAACGCCCAAGACCCACGCGATCCTCGAGGCCGAGCTCGTGCGCCGCCGGGCGGGCGGGGCCCCGGAGGCGGCCGACCCGGAGACCCGGCGGGTCTGCGAGCTCCTCTCCGGGGTGGACTTTGACAAGTGCCGCCTGGGGGCGGCCCAGGGCCCAAGGAAGGCCTAGAGATGCTCGTAGGAGAAATCCCTGGCCCCGTCCTGGCCCTGGCCGACCTGGCCGCAGGCCGGGCTAGGCCAGGCTCGCTGCGCTGGATGTGGGGGGACGCCCTCTTCCTCTGGTCCCTCACCGAGCTCGACGCCTTCCTGGGGGAGGACCGCTACCTCCCCCTGATCCAGGCCTGGTGCGGGCGCTTTGGCCCCGGCCCGGCCCAGATCCAGCCCCGGGTGGACCAAAGCGACACCTGCGCCCCGGGCCTCGTCACCTGGGCCCTCTATCGCCGCACAAAGGACCCGGGGGCCCTCGCCCTGACCCGGAGGGTCGTGGACTACCTCGTAAGGGAGCCTCGCCTCGTGGGCGAGGCGGTCAACCACCTGGGCCATTCCCCCGAGGGCAGGTTCTACCCCCGGTCGATCTGGGTCGACTCCCTCATGATGTTCGGGGTCCTGGCGGCGAGCTACGGGGCAGGCAGCGGGGACCGGAACCTCCTCGGCTTTGCCGCCCGCCAGCCCGCCTTCTACGCCTCCCTCCTCCAGGACGAGGCCACAGGGCTTTTCCGCCACGCCTGGTGGGCCGGGCGCCGGGAGGCCTATCCCAGAAAGCCGCTCTTTTGGGCCCGGGGCAACGCCTGGGTGGTGGCGGCCCTGCCCCGGATCCTCGACTGCCTGGGCGATGGCCATCCCGAGGCCCCGGCTATCCTGAGGGTCCTGGAGAGGGTCGCGGCGGCCCTGCTTTCCCGCCAGCGCCCCGACGCCTGGTGGGACACCTTGCTGGACAGCCCGGGGCGCAACTACCGGGAGGCCTCGGCCACGGCCCTGATAGCGGCGGGCTTCCTCCACGCCAGCCGCCGGTCCTGGCTGCCCCCGGCCTATGCCGAGGCGGGCCTGCGGGCCTATGCCTCCCTGGTCGAGGCCCTCGCGCCCCCGGGCCCGGCCGGCCAGGCTCCCCGCCTCCCCGAGGTCTCGGCCCCGACCATTCCCCTCCCCCTCTTTCCCCGCCTAGGCTATTCCCTCGTGCCCCGGCGGCCCGACCTCCCCTATGGCCTTGCGGGGCTCTTTATGGCGGCCATCGAGGCGGCCCGCCATGAAGGTTATGCGCCACGGCCATGAAGGCATCCTCGCTCTGGGACGGCCGGGATTTTTCCCTCCGGGTCGTGGGACTTCCTCCTCTGGGCTATCCCGGGACCCCGGGCTGTCCCGGCGAGGATAGCCCCGACGCCTTTGCTGAGGAGGCCCCCGCCTGGAAAGGCCCGGAGGCCTGGCTGGAGGCCTACGAGGCCCGGCGCTCGGGCTTCCTTGCCTTTACGGCCGCGCGCCCCGCCCCGCCCATCCTCAAGGCGCCTTTCTTCGAGCTTCCTCGGGCCCTGGCAGGTCAGGCAGTCCACGAGGGCCTTTTGGAGGCCGGCCTCGATTATATCAAGGTTCGAAAGGACTGCTCGGACTTCCTCGTCCACGCCTATCTGAGGCTCCTCCTCGATCCCCGCCTGGCCCGGGCCGTCTCGGCCACCCTTCTTGCCCGGACCGAGGCCGTCCTCCTGGGCTTCAAGTACTGGCCCGACGAGCCCGGCAGCGACAGCCTCTGCACCTGGACGGAAAACCACCAGGTCCTCTATGCCTCGGCGGCCTATATCCTGGGCCGGGCCTGGCCCGACCGCGTCTTTGAAAACTCCGGCCGGACCGGAGAGGAGCAGGCGGCCCGGGCCCTCCCCCGCCTTCTTCGCTGGCTCGAGCTAAGGTTTCGCTCGGGCTTTTCCGAATGGCTGTCCAACGTCTACTACGACGAGGACCTTGCGGCCCTCCTCAGCCTTGTGGACTTCGCCGATGGAGACCTCGCCTCCCGGGCCAGGTCCGTGGCCGACCTGCTCTTTCTCGACCTGGCCCTCCACACCAGCCGGGGCTGCTTTGCCCCCAGCCATGGCCGCAGCTATGAGGTCCAGAAAAAGGACGCCCGCGACGAGGCGATGAGCGACACCCTAAAGCTCGCCTTTGGCCTCGGGGCCTATGGCCGGAAGGACAACATGTCCGCGGTCTGCCTTGCCCTGTCCCGGGCCTATCGCCCCCCGGAGGTCCTGGGGGCCCTGGTCGCCGCCCGGCCCGAGGACGCCCAAGGCCGGGGCATCGAGATCAGGCAACGCATGGGCATGCGGGTGGATGACGCGAAAGCCTGGGGCCTGGGCTACCGCTCCCTGGAGGACGGCCTCGTCTTCCTGGGCCTCGAGGCCTACAACCATCCTAGGACCATCAACTTGACCTTTAGGCTCCTGGACTCCTATGGCTGGTGGGACAACGCCTACTTCGCGCCCTTCAAGCGCCACCGGAGCCTGATAGCCTGGGCCAGGCGCCTGGGCCTCCTCCCTCCCCTGTCCCGCCTCCTTCAGCGGGACCTGGACCGCAACTCCCGGGAGGAGGTCGACCTCTACACCTACAGGACCCCCGACTATTCCCTCTCCGCGGCCCAGGACTGGAAGTTCCGCCGGGGCGGGGACCAGCAGTCGGCCTGGCAGGCCTCCCTGGGCCCCGGGGCCAGCTGCTTCACCACCCATCCCGGGGGAAGAGGCCCGAACTCCCCGGACTGGTGGACGGGCTCAGGCTCCCTCCCCCGGGTCGCCCAGCACAGAAATCTCCTGTTCGCGTTATACGATATCGATTCTCGGCCCGGCCTCTACCGGACGGAGAGACTCCTCTTTACCCACGCCTGGCTCCCGGAGGAGGAATTCGACGAGGTCCTCGCGGAGGGCCCCTGGACCTTTGCCCGCCGGGGCCGGGCCTATCTTGGCCTCCGGGCCGACGGGCCGGTGAGGCGGGGCCGGGATGACGGCCTTCCGGGGCCTCCCAACGAGCTTGTCCGGGAAGGGAAGAAGACCGCCTGGCTCTGCCGCCTGGGCCGGGAGGCCGAGGACGGGAGCTTTGGGGCCTTCCGGGCCGCCCTCCTCGGGGCCCGGCAGTCCTTTGATGCCCGGGGCTGGCGTTTCGAGGACCCGCAGCTGGGCCTCGTCGAGTTTGGGCCCTCGGGCCCCCTTGTGGTGGACGGGCAGGAAGTGGCCCTCCACGCCTATCCCCGCTATGACTCCCCCTGGGCCAAGGCCGAGTTTCCCGCCCGGGAAGTCAGGCTCTCCTGCGGGGGCCTCGACCTAGTCATCGACCCCTGCGCAAGGAGACCCCAATGAGCGCCGACTCCCCCCGCATCCACCTGGCCTTCCGCTTCCATGTCAATTTCTACCATTCCTACCGGGGGGACTCCCTGGACGAGCGGGGCATAGGCAAGGACATAAGGATCATCCGGGGCATCCTCGACGACCTCGATGCCCTCGAGGCCGAGGGCATCCCCTTGCGCTGCGCCTGGGACATCGAGAACTACTACACCCTCCAGCTCTACCTGCCCCGCCATGCCCCGGACATCCTGGCGCGGATCCGGACCCGGGTGGCCCGGGGCCTCGACGAGGTCGAGCTCATGGCCTGGAACAATGGCCTCATGACCGCCCATACCCGGACAGAGCTCCGGGAGGCCATCGCCCGGGGGATCCGCAACCCTGCGGGCTCGGGCCTGGCCGACCTCTTTCCCGCCTGGGCGCCGATTGTCCGGCCCCAGGAGTGCATGTTCACCTCGGCCCACATCGAGGTCTACCGGGAGCTTGGGATCGAGGCCCTCTCGGTCTACTACAGCGCCATACCCTTCAACGGCTTTGGCTCCTTTGTGCCGCTCCTTAGCCCGGAGCGGCGCTTCAATCCCATGAGCCTCGTCGACCCTGGGACGGGAGCGAGGATGCGCCTCCTCCCGGCCTGCAACCATGCCGACCTCGTCGAGGCCTGGCTGAGCCTTGCCCATTGGCTGAAGAGGATGAGGCGGCAGCAGCTGGCCCTCCCCCAGGCCCGGGACTTCCTCCTCGTGGTGGACATGGACGCGGACGACAAATTCTGGGAGGGCTACCTGCCCCGGTCCCTCGCGGGCCGCCTGCCCACGGCCTGTGGCCTCAGGCCCCTCGCCAGGAGCGTGGCCTCTTTCCCCTGGCTTGCCTTTACCCGGCCCTGGGACTACCTCTCCTCCCATGAGGACCAGGGGGAGCTCAGCCTGGGCCAGGACCTGGCCGACGGGGCCTGGGACGGCTATTCCTCCTGGGCGGAAAAGGCCGAGAACGCCGCCCTTTGGACCGAGCTGGCCCGAGCCCGCCGGGTCGCTGAAATCGCCCAACGCGTCAGGGCCGAGGCCGGGGAGGGTCCCGGCCCCGGGGCCGGCCTGGCCCTGGACGAGCTCCTCAAGGCCCTCTCCACAACCCATTTCGGGATGGCCTCCCCGGTGATGAACTCCGGCCGCCTCCAGGACGGCTTCCGCCATGTCCGGGCCAGCCTTGGGGCCGCCGAGGCCGAGCTTGCCGCGGCCCGGGCCAGCCGAGGGGAGGGCGAGGGAGCCTGGCTCTTCGATCCGGAGATCGACGGCCTTGCGCCGGGAGAGGGCTCCCTCACGAGCCTCCAGGGCCCGGCCACGGCAGGCCTCTCGGGCCTCGAGCTTGTGGAGGACGGCCTCGGACGCAAGGAGCGGCGGGCCCTCCTCAATCCCCAAAGCAGCGCCGAAGCCAGCCTGCGGCCCATGGCTAAAGGCGGCGACCTCGTCCTGGAGGGGGATGGAATCAGGGTTGGCGGCCTCGGGCTAAAGATCCTTGCCCAAGGGGGCCTGGACCTACGGGAGGGGGAGACGAGGATCCTGCGACAGGCCCTGGGCAGGCCCTGGATCGAGTTTGCCGGCCGGAGGCGCTGGGGCCGCCAGACCGTCCCGGCCAGGCTCCGGGAAGTCCTTCCCGGCAGGGTCGCGGAAATCCGCCTTGAGGGAGTGATCGACCTGCCCGGAGAGCCCGAGGCCCGATGGATAGAGGTCTTTACGATGGCCGCGGGCCTAAGGCGGATCTATGTCGATGCCTGGATCTCCTACCCCGGGACCGAATGCCGGCGCTACGACAAGGCCAAGGCCTCCCGCCTGGACCGGGCCTGGGATGGCCGCTGGACTGGCCTGGCGCCCCTTGAGGTCTGCCCTGCCCTGGACGCACGGGAAGACGCCCCAGCCCGGGTCTGGAAGCATGGCTTCCTTGACCGGGTCTCCTCCTATGAGCTTGAGTACCACCGCTTTGGGCCTAACCGGGAGCAGGATTCCCTGGATAACCACGTGACCGACGCCTGGGTCGCCCTGGCCGCGGGGGGCCGGGGCATCCTTCTCGCCCAGGCGGCCTCGGCCTCGACGGTCTTTGCCTTTTGCCCCATGCGCACCCGGCTTAAGGCTGGCCGCCAGACCGTGGACCTCAATCCCTTTGGGACCTACTCGGGCAGGCAATGGCGCTATCCTGCGGCCACGAGCGGCCTTGGCCGCCTGGCGGCCATCCTGGGGGCGGACAACCTCGACCCCTATGCCCCGTCCTGGGCGGGCACAAGCCTAGGCTTTAGCCTCATGCTCGCCCCCTACGAGGGAGACCGGCCCCCCGAGGGCCTCCAGCGGGACGCCCTCATCTTCGCGACCCCGCCGGAATTCGCCTAGACGGCGCCTAGGCTGACATGGCAGGCAGGGCCTGGGTGGAGCGGAAGCCTTCCCCTTCCCGCCCGGCCTTGAGCTCCCTCACCATGGGCACGAGGAGGACAATGCCTATGGCCGCGCCCAGGATATCGGCCAGGGGGCCGGCGTAATAGACCCCGTCGAGACCGAACCACCGGGGGAGGACCAGCATCCCCGCCACCATGGCCACGCTCCGGCCCAGCATGAGGATGCCTGCCGCCAGGGGCCGGCCCGTGGACTGGTAGTAGACCGCCGGGAGCTGGGAGAGGGGAAAGAGGGAAAAGGCCATCATAAAGAGGCGAAGGGCGTGGGAGCCCATCTCCACGAGGGCGGGGTCGGCATTGAAGACCGAGATGAGGGCCCGGGGGGCCAGCATGGCCGCGGCCTGGGCCAGGGCCGAGAGGCCGAGGGTCCAGGCGCCTACAAGGACGCAGAGGCGCTCGAGCCTCCCCCATTTCTGGGCCCCGTAGTTGTAGCCTAAGAGGGGCTGGGCTCCGTTGGTGATCCCGTAGAGGGGATAGCTCACCACCATGCCCACGGTGTTCACCACCCCGACCACGGCCAGGGCCAGGTCCCCGCCCCAGGGGGCGATCGCCCGGTTCGCGACCACGAGGACGGCCGTCGAGACCAGGTTCACGAGAAAGACGGGAGCGCCTATCGCGCCTAGGCGGCCAAGCCAGGCAAGGCGGGGCCCCAGGAATCGGAGCTCCAGGCCCAGGCTGCTTGACCTTCCCTGGACTACGGCCAGGGCCAGGCCAAGGGAAAGGACCTGGGCCAGGGCGGTCGCGGCCGCCGCCCCGGAAAGGCCCCAGTGGAAGACAAAGATAAAGAGGGGCTCGAGGAGGGCATTGGCCAGGCTGCCCGCGAGGTTGAGGGCAAGGCTCGCCCGGGGCCGGCCCTGGACCTGGAGGGAGGTGGCCACGGCTATGGTCGCCGACTGGAAGGGCAGGCCCAGGAGGGTCCAGCCCAGAAAGCCGCGGGCCTGGTCCACGATCCCGGCCCCGGCGCCAAAGAGGGAGAGGAGGGGCCGGGAAAAGGCCCAGATCAGGATGCCCGCCAGGGCCGTACCCAGGAAGGCCAGGCCCGTCGCCCGGGAAATGGCCTCCCGGGCTTCCTCGGTGCGGCCAGCGCCCAGGGCCATGGATGCCAAGCTCCGGGCCCCCACGGCGAAAAGCAGGCCCGTGGCCATCCCGATTATCATAAAGGGAAAGGCCGCCGTGGCCGCCGCTATGCCCGCGACACCGATCCCCCGGCCTATGAAAATGCGGTCGACCAGGCTATAGAGGGCCGAGACGAGCATGGAGGCTGTGGTGGGGAGGGCAAACCGAAAGAGGAGGGAGCCAATGGGCTCGGAGCCCATAGCCTTGGATCTATCCATGAGGAACCCCGTACACCGCGTCCGCGACCGGAAGGTTCGGGGCCAGGCATTGCACCTGCGCCCCGGCCCGGGCCTTTTGCCCCGAACCGGTGGCAACATCCACGGCTACACGGGGGAAAAATAGCGATAGAATCTCGCCGGGGTCAAGGCCGGAACCGGACTTTTTCCGTCGGTCCTTAGATCCTTCTCGGCCTGCCCTCGGCCGCGGACTCATAGGCCGCGGCGACAATGCGCACCGCCTGAAGGCCATCCTCCCCGCTCGGCCGGGGCTCCCGGCCCTCGGCCAGGGCCGAGGCGAATTCCTCGATCATGGCCGCGTTGGCGTCGGAGCCCCAGGGAAGCCAGGCGAGGCCGCCCCGCTCCTCGGAGAAGAAGTCCACATTCTGGGAAAAGCCGTCGACCCTGACTGCCCCCCGGGCGGAGACCAGCTCGAAGGAGAGGCCGCCCCAGGCGGGCCAGGCCTCGGGCCTCGACCAGGAACAGTCGATGGAGGCAAAGACCCCGCTGGCGAATTCCAGACTGACCATGCCCCCGGTCTCCACCTCGACCTTGGACTCATGGAAGATCCGGTTGGCCTGGGCGTAGACCGAGACCACCTCCTCCCCAAGGTACCAGCGGAAGATGTCGGCCAGGTGGACAATGTGGTCGGCCAGGGCCCCGCCGCCGGCGAGGACGGGGTCGACAAACCAGGCCCGGTGCTTGCTGGGCAGCTGGCCCTGGTTGGAGGCGGTAAAGCAATAGGGCCGTCCGAGCTCGCCCGAGTCGAGCCGGGCCTTGACCTCGAGGAGGGGCGGGGAGAAGCGCATGGGAAAGGCCGTCATGAGCCTCACCCCGGCCCTGCGGCAGGCGGCCACCATGGCCTCGGCATCGGAGACATTTGTGGCCAGGGGCTTTTCGCAGAGGACGTGGATCC
This sequence comes from Spirochaetota bacterium, assembly GCA_029778945.1. GTDB lineage: Bacteria > Spirochaetota > Spirochaetia > Treponematales > Rectinemataceae > JANYKC01. The sequence goes on along the minus strand of JAKPBN010000085.1, from coordinate 1,227 downwards.
CGGCCGCCGCCGCGGCCTCGACCAGGGCCCGGTGGCCCGAATTCTCGCTGGCCACGATCACCCCATCCGGCTTGGCCGCCAGAAGGGCCGCGGGGCTGGCGTAGAAGCTCGTGCCTCCGGCGGCGGCGGCGGCCCGGCCCCGGGCCTCGTCGGCGTCCCAGATCCCGGCTAGCTCGAGCCTGGGGCTGGCCAGGATGGCCGCGATATACGCTTCCGCATGGTGGTGGGCCAGGGAAAGTATGCCGATCCTCATGGTGCCACCTCCGGCAGGACGGAAAGCTCGACGGCCTGGCCCGTCCTGGCCGACTCGATCGCGCCTAGGGCTATCTGGAGGGCGGCCAGGCCGTCCTCGGGACCGACCCGGGGCTTGGTCCCCAGCTCCAGGCAGCGGGCGAATTCGCCTATCTCGGCGTCATAGGGCGAGACGGCGAGGGGGCTCGAGGGAAGGCCCACGTCCGGGGCCTCCCCGGGCCGGGCCATAAGGAAGGAATTCACCGGGGCCTCGGGACTTGAGTCATGGCGGAGGATGCCCTTCTGGCCGCAGATCTCATAGCCCGTGCGGAAGTGCCCGGGCGGATAGGCCCAGGCTCCCGCGATGTGCGAAAGAGCTCCCCCGGCATGGGTGAGGATGGCCTGGCCGTAGTCCACCGGGGCCGCCGGGTCCAGGCTGGCTATCCTCTTCGCGTAGACCCGCCTGACCTCCCCGGCCAGGGCCCGGGCCATGTCCATGTCGTGGATCATGAGGTCGAGGATGATGCCCCCGGACTTGTCCTCGTCCAGGAACCAGTTGCCCGCGGGCTTCTTGGGCCGGTAGGAGAGGCGCTCGAAGCGCAGTGTCCCCAGCCTTCCAAGTTCGCCCGCCGCCACCCGGGAGAGGGCGATCTCGTACTCGGGGAAAAAGCGCAGGACATGGGCCATGAGGAGGGGGACGTGGGCCTTCCGGCAGGCCTGGATCATCGCCCTGCCGTCCTCGAGGCTCCGGGCCAGGGGCTTCTCGCAGACCACGGCCCTGCCCCGGCCGGCGGCCTCGATGACCATACCGGCGTGGAGATGGGTCGGGGAGCAGACATCAAGGACATCGACTTCGGCAAGGAGGGAGCCCAGGTCGCGGTAGACCCTCGCCCCGGTCTCGGCCGCCAGGCCCGCGGCCTCGGCCTCGCTCTCGGCCAGGAGGCCCGTGACCTGGAAGCCTGCCCGCCTCCAGCCCGCCGCATGGGTCCTGCCCAT
>JAKPBN010000078.1 GCA_029778945.1 Spirochaetota bacterium | reverse complement strand
CCTTGGGATCGAGAGAGAAGCCCGGCCCCGAGGCCACGGGCACAAAGCTGCCCCCGTGGTTCTGGACGTAAAAGCTATACTCCGCGAAATAGGGCGTGATCACCACAACCTCGTCACCGGGGTCGAGGAGGGTCTTGAGCACCACATTGAGGCCCCCGGCGGCGCCCACGGACATGACGATGTTGGAGGCCGGGATCTCGAGGCCCTGGTCCCGGGAAGCCCTGGCCGCCACGGCGGCCCTCACCTCGGGATAGCCTGCATTGGACATGTAGCCATGCCTGCCCCGCTCAGGGGAGGAGGCGAGACGGCGGAGGGCCTCATCAAAGGCCGCAGGGGGCTCGATGTCGGGGTTGCCCAGGCTAAAGTCGAAGACCTGGTCCTGACCATGGATAGCCTTGAGCCTCTGGCCCTCCTCGAACATGCGCCTGATCCAGGAAGAGCGCTCAAGATTCTCCGCGATGCGGCGGGCTACGGACACTCACGCCCCTCCTTCTACGCGGCCGATCCACCGCGCGCGGCCGAGTGTAGCACGGGTCCTGGAGACCGAAAAGGGAAGACAGGCCTGGTCCAGGTCGATTCCTATGGAGCGCATCGTAGGAGCCAGATATATAAAGGAAGAGCAAGCGCCACTATTCACAAGCCAAGCCGAGGCCCCAAGAAAGCCAAACCAACATCCATGAGGCCTTGCAGAGAGTAACAGCAGTGGCCCCCATCTGGTAATTGCCTGATAGCACCCCGAACTCGACGGCCAATACATGTCTATAGAGGTAACTAGGTCCCACGTGGAGGGAAAGGGCCCGGGGAGGTCAGCCGATGATGTCGCCTTTGGAGAGGTGGGGGCCGGGGAGGAGAACCTTTAGCGGTGACAAAGGTTCTCCTCCCCGCAAAAGAAATACCTTTGGCGATTCAAAGGTTCCCTTCCCCGACAAAAAAGGCGGTCCCCTTTTGGAGACCGCCTGTAGGCAAGAGGGGCCTTTCTAGGGCCCGCCCTTACTTCTTGGCCGGAGCCTTCTTGGCTACGGGCTTCTTGGCGGCCGGCTTGGCAGCGACTTTCTTGGCTGCAGGCTTGGCGGCGGCCTTCTTGGCCACGGGCTTCTTAGCCACGACCTTCTTGGCCACGGGCTTCTTGGCGGCGACCTTCTTGGCCACGGGCTTCTTGGCGGCGACGGGCTTCTTGGCCACGGGCTTCTTGGCCACCGGCTTCTTAGCCACCGGCTTCTTAGCCACCGGCTTCTTGGCCACGGGCTTCTTGGCGGCAACCTTCTTCTCGGCTACCTTCTTGGCGGCGGGCTTCTTGGCGGCGGGCTTGGCGGCCACTTTCTTGGCGGGAGCCTTGGCCGCGGGCTTCTTGGCCACGGGCTTCTTGGCAGCGGGTTTCTTGGCAACGGGTTTCTTCACATCAGCCTCCACTTTCTTCGCGGCTTCGGTCTGCTCGGGAACCACGGTCGCCTTCCCGGCTTCGTCAATGTTGCTCATTTCGCGATCCTCCTTCCTGCTTATTCTTTTCGCGACGGCGGTTTTCTCCGACGCGTTGGTTGACGTTACTGGCCTTGGATGCGCCTTTTTCTCCAGAAGGCCCAGCCTTTTGGCCTCTTGGGCGGCCGCCACGGGGTCAAAGTCGGCCTCGGTCCAGGACCGGCGCTTCATCTCCTCGTAGGCGGCCAGGGCCACGGCCTCCGGGGGGAGGACGGGGGAGGCGCAGAGCTCCACGCAAATATGGCCTAGGCCACAGCGGTACAGCATGGTCAGGCGCTCCACCGGCACATTCTTCTCGGCCTGGCCGGACAGCCATGCGGCGAGGTGAAGGGCCATCGATTCCGCCTCCGCAGGCGGAAGGGGCTTTGCGCTCTTCTCGAACATCCTCTCAAGGCGCTCGTGAACCTTGACGTAGTCCTGGAAGTACGACTCCTCGATGCGTCGCTCCTCGACCAGATGAATATCCAGGAGCTGCGTCGGACTTCTTCCCGGCATCTCGTGCCCCCCCTTTCTATATCCTATCGGAGATTTCCCCCTAATTGTATCCCTTCATAGAAAGAACGCAACAAGATTCCTCTCAACTGGAGGAAAAATAGGCATAATTCTGCTAAAGGGTACCATGAAGCCCGCGGAAAATGCGAGCCCTACTTGTATCTCCTCCCGTCGGCCGTCATTTTATAGATATGTCGCCCCAAAGAAAAGCGCTGAAACCTCTATTTCAGAAAATCCTCTTCGCCGCCGAGCGCTTTGGCCTCCATGAGCTCGCGAACCATGCGGCCGCGGGCGCCTATTCCTTCCTGCTGTCCGCGACTCCCGCGGTCCTCCTCGTCCTCGCCCTGTTCACAGCCCTCGTGGGACGCTCGCCGGCGGCTCTCGCGAGCGTCCAGGCCCTCACGATGGATGCCCTTGGGCCCCTCGTGAGCCCCGAGGCGGTGGCTTCCTTCTTCGCGAGCAGGCTGGGGGCCGCAGCGATAGCCGTCGGGGGCCTAAGCCTCCTGTGGGCGGCCCGCCTCTTTGTGGTCACCGTGCAGCGGGGCCTGCGCCTTATCTGGTCCGCCGAGGGCCGAAACACCATCGTGAGGGACAATGTCCTCACTTTTGGGGTCGAGCTCCTCTTCCTCGTGGCGGCCGTCATCATCCTGGCCCTCTCCCAGGGCCTCAGAATCATCCTTGAGACCCTGCCCCAGGATAGGCTCGGCCCCCTTGGTGGCCACTTGGGGAGCCTTGGCAGGCTCGGCCCCATCCTCTCCCTCTGGCTCTTTGTCTTCTTTACCTGGCTCGTCATCCCCCCCGCAAGGCCAAGGCCGAGGACCATCCTCTGGGTCTCCCTGGCCTGCCTGGCCCTCTATCTCGGCTTTGCGGCCCTCCTCGACCTCTTTATCGACGCCGCCCGCTATGATTTCCTCTACGGGGTCTTTGGCCAGGTCATCATCGTCCTCCTCAAGGTCTATGCCTTCTTTACCCTCTACTTCTACGGGGCCGAGTACGTCTATGTCGTGGACCACTTCGATGCCCTCCTCTTCACGCGCTTCTACCGGGTCTCGAGGACCCCCATGGCCTCGAGAATGGAGAAGGGCCTTTTCATGGAGCCCGAGCGCCTGCTTGCCTCCTATGCGAGGGACTATCCCGCCGGGAGCCCGGTCTTCTCGATGGGTGACCCGGGATCCAGCATCTACTACATCTATGATGGGGAGTTCGGGGTCTATCTGGGCCATGGGGACCGCGAGGCGAGGGTCGGGACCCTCGGCCCGGGGGAATTCTTCGGGGAGATGGCGCACATCCTCGAGGAGCCTCGGACGGCCACGGTAAAGGCCGAGGCCGACGCGGTCCTCTTCGAGCTGCCCCCGGCGGTCTACGACCTCTTCCTCCGCTCCGACGGGGAGGCCCTGCGGAACCTGGCGGACACCCTCGCCTCCCGGCTCAAGGAGGCCGACCTCCGCCTCACGCGCAACAACCTGGAGGCTCCCGGGGAGGTCCCGCGCAGGCCGAGGGGCTAGGGAGGCCTGGCCTGGGGCGCCCCGCGGGGCTTTCGGGAAAAAAGCGCGGCCCCGGGCCCTTGAGGCATTTGAAAGGCCGGGGATTCGGCATATATTGGGTAATTGCGGAGAGGAGGGAATGAATGATCCGATGGAGCGCCGAGCTCGCCCGGAGGCTGGCCTGCAGCGATGAGGACAAGAGGGCCCTCGGCCCCTTGATCCGCCGCTTTGTCGACCTTTCCAGGCGGATGCGCCGGGAAGGGATGGCCTCCCTTGAGTCCGAGATGGCCACCGTGGATGATCCCCTCTTCAAGATCGGCCTCCGTCTCGTGGCCGAGGGCCTCACGGGGGAGCCCCTGGAGGACATCCTCTCCACCTACCTCCTCACCTTGGACGAGAAGGGCTGGCCCTTTCTGCGGGCCTGCGTGACCATCGAGGGCCTACTCTCGGTGGCCGAGGGCGATGAGCCGGCCCTGATCGTGCGCAAGCTTGTCCCCTACTACGGGGTGGACCGGGCCTTTGCCGCCCTCCAGGACCTCGAGGCCGGCGCCCCATGATACCCAGCCTCGCCGGCGCCGACTGGGGACGCTGGAAGGCCGTCCCGGTCTCCCGGCAGAAAAAGGATGCCCTCTTCGAGCTGGCCTGCCGCATTGCGGGCATCGCGGAGAAGGCCAGGCAGGGCGACCACGCGGCCCTGGCGGCGGCGGCCAAGGCCGAGCGGCGCAAGGCCCTCCGCTTTGGCCTCGAGCTCCTCGCCGACGGAGGGGAGGCCGAGGCCCTGGACCTGGCCTTTGACCTCGATCCGGCCTTCAAGGACCTCGAGGCCGCGGACCGGCTCGAGCTTGCGGTGACCCGCAAGGGCCTCTTCTCCATCGCGGCCCGGGAGCACCCCTTTGTGGCCCTCCGGAGGACCGCGGCCCTCCTGGGCCTCGAGTACCTGGACAAGGCCGAGGCCTGGATGCAGGCCTCGGTCAAGAAGCGCAAGCGCCGCAACCAGCCCCTCCTCGTGCCCGGGGACCTGCCCGACCTCGTGCGCACCCTAGCCGTCGATGGCTCCTCCCTCGAGCGGGCCCTCCGGGCCGGGGGCCGGTCCCTCTCGGCGGCGGCCCTCGCGGGCTGCCCCCAGGAAAGCGTCGACCTCGCGGCCCCGGCCTTTGGCACCATAGGCGGGGCTATCCTCGCGGACGACGCCTTCTATCTCCGGGGCAAGCTCTCCGGGGACGAGATTGCCCAGGCCCAGAGCGCCGTCCTCGACGTGGTGGCCAGCCTAGAGGAGGGCGGGGAGGTCGAGCTCTCCGAGGAGGAGCAGCTCTACGGGGACCCCGCCTTTGTGGAAGAGCTGTCCAGGGCGGTCCTGTCCGCGGGGGAAAAGCCCCTCAAGGCCTACTGCAAGGGCCTCGACGCCCGCCTCCTGGCCATGGCCATGCAGGGCATGGAGCCCGCCGCCCACGAGAAGATCCTGGGCCTCCTCACCAAGAAAGAGGAAAACCGCGTCCTCGACGCGATCGACGCCATGATCCTCCTCCCCCGGCGGGAGATCGAGGACGCTGGCAGGGCCTTCGCGGGGGGCCTTCTCGCGGCCCTGGAGAAGCTCAGGCTCGCCTTGGGGGAGGCCGCCGAGCGCCTGGCCAAGCTCAGGGATTGGCCCACGACCTGATTTTTTATGGACTCCCGCTAGGCCAAGGCTTATGATAGGGCCATGCTAGGCAACAAGCGCGTCATCGTCATCGGGGCCGGGGTCTCTGGCCTGAGCTCGGCCGTCCTCCTGGCCCGGAGGGGCCTCGAGGTCACCCTTATCGAGGGCGGGGACAGGCCCGGAGGCTCCTGCTCGGCCTTCCGCAGGCAGGGGACAACCTTTGACCTCGGGGCGGCCATGCTCTTTGGCTTTGGGGAGAGGGGCTTCAACCCCCACCGCTGGCTCTTCGAGGAGATCGGGGAGGCCCTGGATGTCTACCGCCACGAGGCCCTCTATCGCCTCCACTATGGCAGCCAGGCCGTCACCTTCTGGCCCGAGCTGGACCGCTTCCTGGGCGAGCTCTGCAGTCTCTTCCCCGAGGCCAAGGGCGAGCTAAAGGCCTTCTACGCCGCGATAGGCGAAATCTATGAGAGGGTGATCGCAAAGGTTCCCGTCTTTGAGGCCCCCACGGAGATCCCCCGGGAGGAATCCCGGCG
>JAKPBN010000069.1 GCA_029778945.1 Spirochaetota bacterium | reverse complement strand
GGCGGAAAGCTCGTTGGAGCCCCGGGGGAAGGAGTTGTCCGAGCGCCTCGACGCGGCCTTGAAGCTTACGAAGCCCTGGGCGGCGGCATCCTTGGCCACAAGGATCGCGGCCTCAAAGACGTCCTCGAGGGTCTTCCGGGTCCTGTAGGTCCGGGCAAAGCCGTTGACCCCCGGGGTCCGGGCCAGGACTGCCTCGACCTCGGCCTCGTGGCCGGGCTTGGGCTCGATAAAGAAGCGGCCGGGCTTGTAGTCGATCTTGAGGACCCTGCCCTCGAGGCGGCGCTTGAGGCCTGACCTGAGCCTTTCCTCGAACTCCACCCGGTTGCCTATCTTGAGGAGAATTTCCCCGATCTTGACGAGATAAATGGTATCCATGCTGCCCTTTATGTCCTGAATTGACGCCAGAGGGCGGACGCGGTCTCCAGGAGGAGATCGATGTCCGCCATTGTGCTCGTAGGTCCAAACGATATCCGTATCGAGGCAAAGCCCAGCTCCTCGGCCAGGCCCATCGCCTCGAGGACTCGCCGGCCTTTTTTGCCCTGGTTGGTCGAGCAGGCCGAGCCAGTGGAAACCGCGATGCCCTTGTCCGAGAGGGCCCGGGCCAGGACTTCTCCGGAGAGGCCGGGAAAGGCCGCCGAGACTATCCAGGGGGAATAGCGCCCATCCCCGGCCTGCCTGCCCAGGGGGAGGGGGAGGGCGCCCATCGTGGCGAGGCCCTCGAGGAGGCGAGCCTCCAGGGTCCGAGCCACGGCCAGCCTTGCCCCAAGGCCTGCCGTGGCGGCCTCCGTGGCCGCCGCAAAGGCCACGGCGCCCTGGAGGTTTTCCGTGCCCGGCCTTAGGCCAAGTTCCTGGCCGCCGCCCAGGACAAGGGGCTCGAGCTTTGTCTTGAGCCAGAGGGCTCCCACTCCGCGGGGGCCCTGGATCTTGTGGGCGGAAAAGGCCGCCGAGGCCAGGCCAAGCCCCGCCGGGTCAAAGTCGATCTTGCCCAAGGCCTGGACGGCATCGCTATGGAGGGGCGGAGCCTCCCGGCGGCCCAGGGAGGCCGAGGCTCTCTGGATTGCCCCGGAGATCTCCCCCAGGGGCTGGACGGCACCGGTCTCATTGTTGACCGCCATCACCGCCACGAGGCCCGTATCCCTGCGCAGGGCCGCCCCGATATCCTCGGGCCTAACCCGCCCATCGGGCTGGGGGTCCACAAAGCTTACCGGTATGCCCAGGCTCTGGAGGAGGAGGGCCTGTTCATGGATAGCCGCATGCTCTATCGAGGTGGTGACCAGGTGGGGTGGGGCCGAGGCCCGGGTGTCCTTGCGCCGCAGCAGGGCGAGGAGGACGAGGGCATCGGCCTCGGAGCCGCCGCTTGTCAGCACAAGCCTAGCCTCGCCCTGCCTGCCCCCGAGGGCATCGAGGAGCCTGGCCCTGGCGGTGCCCAGGCTGGCCTTGGCCCTAGTCCCAAGGCTATGGCGGCTCGAGGGGTTGCCGTATTCCTCAAGGGCCTGGGCAAGCCCGGCCTCGAGGAAGGCGCGCTCCGGAGGGCTTGTGCTCGCCCAGTCTAGATAGGTCATCGAGGGAGGATACTACCCGCCTACGGGCAAGGGCCTCAAGTCCCCGGGGAGAAACGCCTGTCCTTGATCCCCTGGGGGGCCTTGCCCGAGGCGGCAAAGTCCTTGGAAAAGTAGAGGGCGCAGTAGCAGTGGCCCGAGACCTTGATATCGTCCCAGGAATATTTGCAGGGACAGATGAGGTCGCTGTCCGCGGCCCGGGAGCCCTCGCTGTCCCTGCAGGGACACAGATAGTAGCCGTAGCGGTTCCAGTTGGTGGTCAGGCCCTCGGTGAGGATATCCGTAAAGGAGGCCTCGGGATTGACCAC
>JAKPBN010000064.1 GCA_029778945.1 Spirochaetota bacterium | reverse complement strand
CCTTGGGGGCCGGCCCTGGCTTAAGGTTGGCCAGGAATCCCTGGGGGAGGTCCTCGCGGAAGGCTGCAAGGGCCTCGAGGTACGCGACCTGGGAGCCTTCCACTTTGCCACAATCATGTCCTCGGGGGGCTACGGTCCCCAGATCGGAGAGGCCTGGGCAAGGCTTTACCGTTGGGCCGGCCCCCGGGGTTTCCTCGGCGGCGCCAAAGGGCAGGTCTGCCCTCCGGCGGGCATAGCCTGGGACAACCCCGAGATCACCGATCCCGAGCGCTGCCGCTACTCGGTCTGCCTGGCCTGTCCCGAGGATAGCGAGGCCTCCGGAGAAGTGGTATTCCTCGACATCCCCCGGCGCAGCTACCTCGTCCTTTCCTATGAAGGCCCGGATCTCGCGGCGGCCTACGGGGCCCTTTACGGCCGGGCCCTCCCGGAGAGCGGCCTTGAGCCCGAGGATGCCCCGGCCCTGGAATTCTATCGCAGCCCCTTGGGCCCCTCGGCTAGCTTTGACCTCGATCTAGCCCTCCCGGTAAAGGCTCTCTAGGGCTCGGCAATACCGCAAGGATCGTCATGCCCTGAGCAAGACCGGGAATGCTTCCCAGGCCGTCCTTCTGACAGGATGTCCCCATTATGGAGGCAAGCCATGCCAGACAAGATCGATCTAAAGAAGCGCTACCGGGAGCTCTATTCCGCCAAGGTCGAGCCCAGCCTCGTGAAGGTGCCCGAGCTCTGCCGCATCGCCGTGGATGCCCAGGGTGACCCCAACGATGAGGCCATTTTTGGCCAGGCCCTGGAGGCCCTCTATGCGGCGGCCTATGGCCTCAAGTTCGGCCTCAAGAAGAGCCGGGGCCTTGATTGGGGGGTCATGCCCCTTGAGGGGGATTGGTGGTCCAAGGACCTCGCCACCTTTTCCATGGACCGCAAGGGGGAGTGGCTCTGGACCCTCTCGATAGTCCAGCCCCCGGAGGCATCAGAGGCCGAGGTCTTGGCCAGCCTCGAGGAGGCCCGGCGCAAGAAAGCCGGCAACCCCTATGTGGCGGGCCTCCGGTTTGAGCGCAAGGCCGCCCACGAGGCCGCCCATATCCTCCACCTTGGGCCCTATGATGCCGAGCCCCCGACTATCGCCCGCCTCCATGCCTTTATCGCCGCCCAGGGAAGGACAAAGGCCGGGGAGCACCGGGAGATATACCTTGGGGATCCCCGAACGACCGCGCCGGAAAAGCTTAGGACGATTATCCGTCAGCCTATGGGCCCGGCCTAGCCAGGCCCCCGACCATATACTCGAGGGCCCTGGCCGCCGCGGTGAGGTGGGTCTTGGCCGGGCCAGGGCTGGGCTCCTCGGCCACGGCCTTCCTCAGGGAACCGTCGAGGAGGGCCCAGATCGAAAGGCAGGCCTCCTCGAGGGACAGCTCTTGGGGGAGGGTCCCCGGAGGGGCCTTGGCCAGGACAGCCTCGGCAAGAGGAAGGAGGGCCCGGGCCCCAAGGCCAAGGACATCCTCGGCCCTGGCGGCAAGCCAGGCTTCCCGCTCGGTGTCACAGTAGTCCAGATAGACCCGGACAAGGGCCTCGAAGCAGGGCCTAAAGGGACGGGCCACGCCCGACTCTCCAGGGCCCAGGCCTCCCTCAACGGGGGAGCGAGGGAGGGCCAGGGCCTCATCCAGGGCCCTTGAAAGCCGTCGCGAGAGAGTCTCCAGGATCGCAGGGTCGGCCATGCCGGGATTGTGTACCGGGCCCTGGGCGGACCGCAAGGGCGCCGCGCCCTTTGACGTAGGCCCAAAAAACGTGGTACTACAATGCTATCTATGGACAACGATTCAGCCTCAAGCCAAGAAAGTCACCC
>JAKPBN010000063.1 GCA_029778945.1 Spirochaetota bacterium | reverse complement strand
ACTGCTTTTCACGGCAGAGGGCCGAGGACCTGGCCCAGGGCCTCTCCTCCCGGGGCTTTCCCGCCCGGGCCTACCACGCAGGCCTAGCCACGGAGGAGCGCTCCGCCGTCCAGGACGCCTTTATCGCCGACGACCTCCGGATCATCGCGGCGACCACGGCCTTTGGCATGGGCCTCGACAAGCCCGACGTGCGCTTTGTCCACAATGTCGCCCTGCCCACGAGCCTCGCGCAGTACTACCAGGAGATCGGCCGCGCCGGCCGGGACGGCCTGGCCGCCCGGGCCCTCCTCCTTTATTCCTATTCGGACGCGATGAAGATCCGCTCCCTCCTGCGGGACAAGGAGGGCGAGGAGGCCCTGGCGGCCGAGCGCTCCCTCCGGGCCATGCTCGACTTTGCGGAAAGCCGGTCCTGCCGGAGGACCAGCCTCCTAGGCCACTGTGGGGACTCCTACCCCGGGGGCAACTGCGCCTCCTGCGACCGCTGCGTGGGCGCCGGCTCCAGGATCGAGGAGGACCTCACCACCGAGGCCTACAAAGTCCGGTCCTGCGTAAAGCGGACCGGGGAGCGCTACGGGGCCGGCCACGTGATCGACGTCCTCCTGGGCTCCCGCAACGAGAGGGTCCTGGGCCTCGGCCACGCCGAGCTCTCCACCTGGGGCATCGGGAAGGAGTGGAAGCGCGAGGCCTGGCAGGAGCTCTCCCGGGCCCTGGTGGACTCAGGCTACCTGGCCAAGGACGAGGACTACGGGGTCTTGAGCCTGACCGAGAAGAGTTATGCGACCTTTAGGGACAGGGCTCCCGTGAGGCTCGCCCTTGACTCCCGCCAGGGCGGCGAAACCAGCGGCGCCGTAGGGGCCGCTGGTGCCGGCCCGGCCCGGGATCCCCGGGTGCGGCTCATCAAGGCCGCCAAGAAGGACGGGGACAGGGCCCCGGGCCCCGGGGACGCGGAGCTGGAGAAGGCCCTGCGGGCCTTGCGCAAGGCCTTGGCCGAGGAGGGGAAGGTCCCGCCCTATGTGATCTTCTCCGACCGGACCCTCCTCGACCTCCTCGACCGCAGGCCCGCAAGCGAGGCCGAGCTCCTCGAGGTTTTTGGCCTTGGCAAGGTCAAGGTTGAGCGCTACGGCAAGGCCATCCTGAGCCTCATTCGTTCGGCAGGTCCACTTCCTCGATAGTCGAGAGGAGCTCCGGGGTGAGGTCGGCGTAGGGGGCCAGGCGATCGGCCTGGCGCTCGAGGCAGCGCTCGAAGTAGTTGCGCACAAAGCGCCCGTTGCCAAAGCTGTCGTCCCGGGCGTCATAGGCGGCCTTGAGGAAGCCCCGGAGCTTGCCCGTGGCCCCGGCGGTGAGGCCCATCCCGGTGTCCTCGACAAAGCGCATGAAGATCACCTCAAGCTCTTGGGGCTCAAAGTCGTCAAAGGCCAGGCGGCGGCCAAAGCGGCTCGCCAGGCCCGGATTGGAGGAGAGGAAGCGCTCCATCTCCAATGGGTAGCCAGCGACCACGACCACGAGGCGGTCCCGGTAGTCCTCCATCCGCTTGAGGAGGGTATCCACGGCCTCCCGGCCAAAGTCATTCCCCCCCTCCTCGGGCACAAGGGTATAGGCCTCGTCGATGAAGAGGACCCCGTCCAGGGCCTTGCTGACGGCCTCGTCCACCTTGCCCGCGGTCTGGCCCACAAAGCCCGCCACAAGGCCGGCCCGGTCGGTCTCCACAAGGTGGCCCTTGGATAGGAAGCCCTGGGCGGCGTAGATCTCCCCGAGGAGGCGGGCCACGGTGGTCTTGCCCGTGCCCGGCCGCCCCGTAAAGACCGCATGGAGGCTGATCCGGGGGACCTTCATGCCCAGGTCTACCCTCTTCTTGTGGACCCGCATCAGGTTGGAGAGGGAATGGACCTGCTCCTTGATCGGCTTCATGCCCGTCAGGGCCTCGAGCTTGGCTAGGGCGGCCTTGAGGCCGGCCTCGGGATCGTCCCCCTCCGGACCGGCCTTGCGGCCACCCGGGGCGGCCGTGCCAGGCGCTGAGCTGGGGGCGGCGCTTTGGGTGGCGCCTAACGCGGCAGAGGGGGCCGCACCCCGGGCCAGGCTGTCCGGGGCCAGGATGGCCTTGGAGAGGCCGCGCAGGAAATCCGCGTCCCCCTTGCCCATGCCCCCGGAGGTGACAAAGACATCGGCCCACTGGATAAAGGCCTCGGCGGCCCGGTGGAAGGAGACTCCCCCCAGGGGCAGCTTACCCGCCTCCTCCTGGGCCTTGAGGGCGGATAGGCCCATGCCCCAGGGGCTGAGGCGCTTGCCCGCCGCCCGGGACTCCACCTCCACGGTCCAGGCCAGGAGGTCGATCCTCTGGTCCTTGGTCAACAGCTCGTCCCGGAGGAAGGGCTTCATGCCCTCGGGGCCGGGACCAGCGTCGGGGATAAAGGGCAGGAAGGTGAGGGAGGCCAGGACCCGGCGGTCCTCCTCCCGCATGCCCACCCGGTCATAGCAGGCCGCGATAAGGCCCCAGGCATCTGGAAGCAGGTCGAGGTCGGCCACGAGGACTTCCATGAGGCGGCGGGCGCTGGCCACGAGGGAGGCGGCCAGGCCACCCTCTCCGGCGCCGCCGTAGACCGAGTTGGGCGACGCCGGCGCTTCAGGTACCTCGGGGCGGGTGGCCTCGGGGCGGGGAGCCTCGAATTTCCAGGCCGTCCCGCCGGCGCTCCAGGCTAGGCCTGGGGCCAGGGGACCCGAGAGCCCTCCGCCATCCAGGCCTCGGAGGGACCCGACCCTCAAGGGGCCTGGGGCCGGGGCGGCGAAGATCAGGTTTGCCCCCGCGATAAGGAGGAGACCATTGGCGCCTGAACCCCCAAGG